>NZ_JBFTHK010000001.1:0-141483 GCF_056394205.1 Arthrobacter sp. 10T413_2
GCGCCCGGTCCCATTCCGAACCCGGAAGCTAAGACCCACAGCGCCGATGGTACTGCACCCGGGAGGGTGTGGGAGAGTAGGTCACCGCCGGAACATCATTACAGGTCGAGGACCCCCAACCACCAGGTTGGGGGTCCTCCCGCATTTAACACCACTAACGGGCCACCAACCCACCCGCAGCACCGGCACGACGTGAGGGGCCCCCGCACGTCGTGCAGTGATTCGTGGGCCGCTCCCGCACCACCGGCACACCCCCGAGACGTGCGGGAGCGTCGCGCGGGTAGAGTGGTTGCCCATGGATAACCTCTTCAGCCACGCTCCGTCGAGCGCGCCGGAACCTGAGCCGGCCGACGAACTTGATCCCGTCGTCGTCAGTCTTGTGGTCCCTGGCGCTGTCGCCAGGGCGTTCATGGGCTTCACCGAACACACGCACCTCTGGTGGCCGATGGAKGACCACAGCGTCTATGGCCTCGGCTCTTACGTGGAGTTCGAGGAGAGCCTGATCCTGGAGACTTCGGATGATGGCCGGACGGCTGTCTGGGGCTCGATTGATGACTGGCAGCCTCCGCTGTCCTTCCATGCCAGCTGGCACCCTGGAACCACGGCCATGTGGTCCACTGAGCTCCGGGTGGCGTTCAAGGCGGTCGGTGACGGGACGGAGCTGCGCCTGGTGCACAGCGGCTGGGAAGGCGCCGAAGATCCCGCGGCAACCCGGGCCGACTATGCGGCCGGATGGCCCGCTGTCCTGGACCGCTTCGTCCGGTTMATGGGCGGCGCCGGCACCGGCAGCCCGGACGCCTGAGCGAGCCCTAGACACACTGCTGGACGACGGCAGCCTCTGAGGGGGCCGCGCAGCCCGATGCCTAGTTGCCCAAGGACCCCCGGTCAACGGGAGGAACAGCAGTGCTGGACCGGATCACAAAGCGGGTGGGGTATTCGGTGTCTGCGGCCTCCGCGTCCGCGCCGCCGTCGAGCCCTGCCAGCAGGCGCCGCACGGCCAGCGCGCCCTGGCCCCGCGCGTCCTGATCGATCGTGGTCAGCCCGAAGACTTCGCCCAGCTCATGGCCGTCGATGCCGATGACCGAGAGATCATGCGGCACGCGCAGGCCGAAATCCCGGGCCGCGAGAATGGTTCCGATCGCCATCTCATCGGAGGCGGCAAAGACAGCCGTGGGACGCTCCGCCGAACTGCCCAGCAACTGCCGGGCGCTGGCATAGGCTCCTTGGATCGTGAAATCCGCAGAGACCTGCCACTCCGGCCGGACGGCCAGGCCCGCATCCCGCATTGCTTTCTTGAACCCCGCCTGGCGGGTCCCCGGCAGGCGGAAGTCCTGCTCATAGGCGGCGTCGCCGGTCATGTGCGCGATCCTGCTGTGGCCGAGCTGGATCAGGTGCCGCGCCGCGGCCTCCGCGATGCCGGAGTCATTGATGCGGATCGTCGAGGCTCCGGGAAGGGGGCCGCCGATCCCCACGATCGGGCGGTGGATGGCCAGCAGCTGGTCAATCTCCGCCTCGGAGAGCTCCAGGGATACCGCGATCACGGCGTCCACGCGTTTGCGCAGCAGGAAGTCGTTCAGCACGCTGTGCCGGCGCTCCTGCCCCTCGCTCACGTTGTACAGCGTGAGATCGTAGCCGGCGTCAAGGAGGGTCGCCGAGACGCCTTCGACCACCGAGGAAAAGAACCACCGGTGGACCGAAGGCACCACGACGCCGACATTGTGGTTACGCCSGGAGGCCAGGCTGGAAGCGTGGTACGAGAGGACGAAGCCGAGCTCGGCGGCGGCGGCCCGGGCACGCTCCCGGCTGCGGGGGGAGACGTTGCCCTTGCCGCTCAAGGCGCGCGAAACGGTGGCGATGGAGAGGCCGGACCGTTCTGCGACGTCCTTGATGCCGGGCATTCCTACCCCTCCGTGTCCTCGATGTAGATTTCCAGCCAAACAGTTTCACCTGAGCTTAACTGATCCCCGGCACCGGACATGTCCCCGGCTMCGTAACCTGCGCCCGGGGGCGTTGAACTGCGTAGCAGAACCCGTCCGGCAGGCATATCCAGCGGTTCGGAACCCGTGTTCAGGAGCACCAGCGTGGTCCCGTTGAGGAAGGCCAGGCTCGTGTCCGTGCACAGGTCCTCGTACCAGGACAGGGAGCCGCGGCCCATGTCCAATGCGCGGCGCATGTCCAGCATGCGCTTGTACAGGTTCAAGTGCGACGACGGCGAAGCAGCCTGCACATCGCGGGCCAGGCCCGCGAAGCTCTCCGGCTGCGGCAACCAGGGATTCTGCCCGTCGCCGAATCCTGCGTGCAGTTCCCCGCCCCGCCAGGGCAGCGGGACACGGCAACCGTCGCGGCCCAGCCGCGCGCCGCCGGTGCGGGCGAAGGTGGGGTC
Organism: Arthrobacter sp. 10T413_2; assembly: GCF_056394205.1. Classification (NCBI taxonomy): domain Bacteria; kingdom Bacillati; phylum Actinomycetota; class Actinomycetes; order Micrococcales; family Micrococcaceae; genus Arthrobacter; species Arthrobacter sp. 10T413_2. The sequence goes on from NZ_JBFTHK010000001.1 coordinate 2,384, forward strand.
TTGGCGCCGGGCGTCCGGGATGTCGATTCCGTCCGGGAGGCCGAGCTCCTCACCCTGGTAGAGGTAGGCCCCGCCGGGCAGCCCCAGCATGAACATGGACGCGGCGGCCGCTCGGGACCGGCCCAGCTCCTCGTCGGGCTGCGGGTCCGAGGTGCCGATTCCGTCACCGTCACGCGGCGTCTGGCCACTGTATCCGAAGCGCGTGGCATGGCGGACGACGTCGTGGTTGGAGAGCACCCAGGTGCTGGGAGCCGCGACGGCGTCCAGCGCCGTCAGGGACTCGGTGATGACGTGGCGCATGCGGTGCACGTCGAGGCCCGCGTGAAGGTAGGGGAAGTTGAAGGCCTGGTGCATTTCGTCCGGACGGACCCAGTCGGCCAGGCGGGGGAGCGGGTCCACATTGGCCTCGGCGCAGAGGATCCGGTCGGGGCCGTACTCTGCCAGAATCCGCCGCCACTGGCGGTAGATGTCATGCAGGGCAGGCTGGCCGAACATCGGAGCGTCGTGGCCGGGAAAGCCGTMGCAGCTGTTCCCGTCGGCGCGGCCTCCCCACTCGGGCAGGCCCGGGGCCTTGACGAGGGCGTGCGCCACGTCCACCCGGAACCCCGAAACCCCGCGGTCCAGCCAGAAGCGCAGGACTCGCTCGAATTCATCGTGGACCGCGCGGTTATCCCAGTTGAAGTCCGGCTGGGAGGAATCGAAGAGGTGCAGGTACCACTGGCCCGGCGCGCCGTCCGGCTCGGTAATCCGGGTCCAGGCCGGTCCGCCGAAGTGGGACTGCCAGTTGTTCGGCGGCTCTTCGCCAAACGTCCCGCGGCCGTCCCGGAAGATGAACATGTCCCGCTCCGGGCTGCCGGCGGGAGCGGCCAGAGCTGCCTGGAAGGCCGGGTGCTGGTCCGAACAGTGGTTGGGCACGAGGTCCACGATCATCCGCAGCCCCAGCCGGGTGGCCTCGGCCATCATGGCGTCGAAATCTTCCAGGGTGCCGAACAATGGGTCGACGTCGCAATAGTCGCTGACGTCGTAGCCGGCGTCACGCTGCGGAGACCGGTAGAACGGCGAAAGCCAGACGGCGTCGATGTCCAGTTCGGCGAGACGGGGCAGCTCGGCGGTGATGCCGGCAAGGTCCCCGATCCCGTCGCCGTCCAGATCCCGGAACGAGCGCGGATATACCTGGTAGATGACAGCGGATCGCCACCACCCGGTGAGCTGGTCTGCGGCGTGCACCGGTGTCAACGGACCCGTCAGGGGGCTGGCCGKAGTGCCGGCCAGCTCGGCGGGGGAGAAGAGAACTGTATCAACGGACATGGCGGTAATCGTAAGCCCCGGCCGCCGAAATTGAAAACGCTTCCAGTAAAATTCGGCCGAGTATCTTCGGCAAGCGATTGGACTATCCCCGGCCATAGGTCCGGCTTCCAGGCAGGGAAGGGCGGTAATCGGCAACCCCCCAGCGCTGACGCCTCGTGACGCGGCGGGACCGGGCGGCCCCGCTACTGCTCGGTAGACTGACTTTTCAAAGCCGCACTTAGCGTGTACTTTGGAAGCGCTTGCAGCTGTGAGCCACATCACCGACGATGCCACGGGGCTCTGGGATGGACTTCCAKGGCCTTATGCGTGGATGCAGGATTTTATGAAAGGGACACCAATGAAGGYGCAGAACACCCTCACAAACGGGACGACCCGCCGCGTATTCACCGCGGGCGCGATCTCCGCAGTGGCCGCGCTGGCCCTCAGCGCATGCGGCGGCACCGCAGCCACCGCACCCGCCACCGCKACGGCAAAGCCTGACCTGAAGGCCTCCGGCGCCAGCACGATCACCATGTGGGTCGACGCCGAGCGCTCACCCGCGCTGAAGGACATCACGGCCAAGTTCCAGGCCGACACCGGCATCGAGGTCAAGCTCGTCGTCAAGGACTTCGCCGCAGTCCGCGACGACTTCATCACCCAGGTTCCCACCGGCAAGGGCCCGGACCTGATCGTCGGCCCGCACGACTGGGTAGGCAAGTTCGTCCAGAACGGCGTGATCGCGCCGGTGGAACTTGGCGACAAGAAGTCCGCGTTCCAGGACTCCTCCATCAAGGCGATGACCTACAACGGGTCCGTCTACGGTGTCCCATATGCGATCGAGAACATCGCGCTGCTGCGCAACACGGACCTCGTGCCCCAGAGCGCCAAGACCCTGGATGAAGTCATCGCCAACGGCAAGAAGGCCGTGGCCGAYGGCAAGGCGAAGTTCCCGTTCCTCGTCGGCATGGACCCGAAGCAGGGCGACCCGTACCACCTCTACCCGTTGCAGTCCTCCATGGGCTCCGAGGTCTTCGGCAAGTCTGCCGACGKCGGCTACGATCCCAAGCAGCTCCTGATCGGCGACGCTGCCGGCGTCGAGTTCGCCAAGAAGCTGGCCGCCTGGGGCGACGCCGGTGAGAAGATCATCAACTCCAACATCACCGGTGACATCGCCAAGGAGAAGTTCCTGGCCGGCGAGTCCCCGTACTACCTGACCGGTCCGTGGAACGTGCCGGACGTGCAGAAGAAGGGAATCAAGTTCGCTGTCGACGAGCTGCCCACCGCCGGTGACAAGCCCGCCCAGCCGTTCATCGGCGTCAACGGCTTCTTCATCAGCTCCAAGAGCGCCAACGCCCTCGCCACCAACGAGTTCGTCACCAACTACCTCACCACCGAGGCAGCCCAGGACTCGATGTACAAGGCCGGAGGCCGTCCGCCGGCCCTGAAGGCCTCCTTCGAGAAGGCCGCCAGCGACCCCGTCGTGGCAGCCTTCGGCAAGATCGGCGCCGCCGGCGTTCCGATGCCGGCCATCCCGGAAATGAGTGCCGTCTGGGCGGACTGGGGAGCCACCGAGCTCGCCCTCATCAAGGGCCAGGGCGATCCCGCTGCTGACTGGGCCAAGATGGCTGCCAGCATCAAGGCCAAGATCGCGGGCTAATACAGTCAGCCCCCGCGCGGTTCCCCCGGCTCCCCAGCAGGATCCGGGACACCGCACAGCACCGGGCCGGGCGGCACACCATGCCGCCCGGCCCGTTCCTGCACCACCCCCAGCTTTCTCCCGAGGACCGTAGACAGCCATGACAGACACCGAACTCCGCCCGGCCGWCGATTCCGCCCCCGCAGTACCCGGCAGTCCCGCCGGGAAACCCGCCGGGAAACAAGCAGTGCCCCGCCGCCGAACCCTCGGCCCCGACACCACCAAAGGAACGGTCGCCAAGATCGTGCTGCTGGGCCTCGTGGACGCCGTCGCCGTCTACGTGCTCATGATGCTGTTCCTCAGCCAGTCCTGGGGCGTGCTGGCCGTCGCCGCCGCCGTCGTGCTGGTGATCAACTGGATCTACCTGCGCAAGGGCGGACTGCCCGCGAAGTATCTTGCCCCCGGCGTGCTGTTCCTGCTCGTGTTCCAGGTCTTCGTGGTGTTCTTCAGCGGCTATATCGCCTTCACCAACTACGGCGACGGGCACAACAGCACCAAGGACGACGCGATCGCGTCCATCCAGCTCACGGCGCAGAAGCGCGTCCCCGACTCCCCGGCGTACAAGGCGGCCGTGCTGTCGAAGGGCGACTCCTTCTACCTGCTGTTCACGGACCCGGATGGCAAGATCTCCCTGGGCAGCACCGGCAAACCGCTGGAGGAGGTCTCCGGCGCCGGCACGGACTCCACCGGGAAGGCCAACGCCCTGGACGGGTACAGGACCCTGAACTTCCAGGAGATCGTCGCCAACCAGCAGCGGATCCTGGACATCACCGTTCCGGTCTCGGCCAACCCCRCTGACGGCAMCCTGCGCACCGCGGACGGTAGCTCCGCATACCAGTTCAAACCGGCTTTGAAGTACGACGCCGGTGCCGGCACCTTCACGGACACGGACACCGGCGCCGTCTACCGGGACAACGGCAAGGGCGCGTTCGCCACGGACAGCGGCGAAACCCTGAGCACCGGCTGGAAGATCGACGTCGGCATGGAAAACTTCGCGCGTGCCTTCACCGATCCGAGTCTCCGCGGTCCGCTGCTCGGCGTCATCCTCTGGACCTTCACGTTCGCCGTCKCGTCCGTGGCCCTGACCTTCGCTCTAGGACTGTTCCTGGCGATCACCTTCAACCGCGAGGACTTGCGCGGCAAGAAGATCTACCGGATCCTCATGATCCTGCCCTACGCGTTTCCGGCGTTCCTCTCCGGCCTGGTCTGGTCCGGCATCCTGAACCCGCAGTTCGGCTGGCTCAACCAGACCCTGCTGGGCGGGGCCACGATCGGCTGGCTGACGGACCCGGTCCTGGCCAAGATCAGCGTGCTGGTGGTCAACCTCTGGCTCGGATTCCCGTACATGTTCCTCGTCTGCACCGGGGCCCTGCAGTCCCTCCCCACCGAACTCGACGAGGCGGCCCGGATGGACGGCGCCAGCCCGTGGCGGGTCTTCCGCTCCATCAAGCTGCCGCTCCTGCTGGTCTCGATCGCACCGCTGCTGATCTCCTCCTTCGCCTTCAACTTCAACAACTTCAACGTGATCTTCATGCTCACCGGCGGCGGTCCGCGGTTCGCGGACACGGACCGGGACATCGGGGCTACGGACATCCTGATCACGCTCGTCTACAAGGTGGCCTTCGGGCAGGGCACCGGGCGCGACTACGGCCTCGCCAGCGCCCTGGCGATCATCATCTTCATCATCGTGGCCACTGTCTCGGCCATCAGCTTCAAACAGACCAAGGCACTTGAGGAAGTGAACTCATGAACGGGCCCGCACAACGCGTCGTCTCCATCACGGACCAGCCGCAGGCCTCCGCCGCAGGCGACAGCTCACGCGAGAAAATCGGCGCTKAACCCGCGGCCGCCAGCGAGCTCGCAGCCCTCCGGCGCCGCAAGCCCTTCGGCGCCTGGTTCAAGGACAAGGGCTGGCGGCACGCTGTGGGGATCGTGGTCACCATCTTTGCGATCTTCCCGCTGCTGTATGTGCTCTCCGCGGCCTTCAACTCCACCGGCACCCTGGTGGGATCCAACGCGCTCTTCAGCCGGATCGATTTCGGCAACTTCACCGAGCTCATGAACAATCCCTCGCGGCCCTTCGCCCATTGGTTCGTCAACACCATGGTGGTGGGCGGCGTGACGTCGGCGGCCACCGTGTTCCTGGGCGCCATGGCGGCCTACGCATTCTCCCGCATGCGCTTCACCGGCCGCCGGATCGGCCTGCTGAGCCTGCTGCTGCTGCAGATGTTCCCGCAGCTTCTCGCCGTCGTCGCCATCTTCCTGCTCCTGAGCGGGATCTCCGAGGTCATCCCCGCCCTCGGCCTGGGCAGCCAGCTGGGCCTGATCATGGTGTACCTGGGCGGCGCCCTGGGCGTGAACACCTACCTCATGTACGGCTTCTTCAACACCGTGCCGCAGTCCCTCGACGAAGCGGCGAAGATCGACGGCGCCAGCCACGCGCAGATCTTCTTCGGCATCATCCTGCGGCTCGTCACCCCCATCCTGGCCGTGGTGGGCCTGCTGAGCTTCATCGCCATCTCCGGCGAGTTCGTGATCGCCAGCGTGGTGCTCACAGACCCGGACAGCCAGACGCTCGCCGTGGGGCTCTACTCCTTCGTGGCCCAGCAGCGCTCCGAGAACTGGGGAGTCTTTGCCGCCGGCGCCGTGCTGTCCGCCGTCCCCGTGATGGCTCTGTTCCTMTACCTGCAGCGCTACATCGTCAGCGGCCTCACCCAGGGCTCGGTGAAGGGCTAGGCATGCACGGACCGGGCATGACGCTGCCGGGCGGTACGGGCCCCCTGCCGCACCACGACGGCTCKGTTCTCCACGCGCCCGGGCGCGCGGACCTGGGGGCGGAGATCCGGCTGCGGCTCCGCGTGCCCGCCCTCTGGGGGCGGGCCTCCAAGGTGTGGCTCCGGTCAATCCACGACGGCGAGCCCCGCTACGATCCCGCCCGCGCCCTCGGCGGGGCCGACGGCTGGATCTGGTGGKAGKCCGCCACGGTGGTGACCAACCCGGTGGCCCGCTACCGCTTCCTCGTGGAAGTCCCCGCGGGTGCCGCCGGCGACGGAACCGGCGCAGACGCCGGCGGCAGCCTGCGGTAMTGGAGCCTGAACGCGCAGGGACTGTTCAGCCGCGACGTCTCCGACTACGCCGACTTCCGCCTCACGACATTCCGGCCCGCGCCCGAATGGCTGCGCCGGKGCACGATGTACCAGATCTTCCCGGACCGCTTCGCCTGCTCCGCGTCCGCCCACGCCCCGGCGCKCCAGGTCCCCGACTGGGCCGTGCCGTGCAGCTGGGACGACACCCCCGTGGAGGGCGCAGGCCCGCAGACCCCCTACCAGTACTACGGCGGCGACCTCCGGGGCATCACCGAGCGGCTGGACCACATCCAGGCCCTCGGAGCCGACGTCATCTATCTGACCCCGTTCTTCCCGGCCCGCTCCAACCACCGCTACGACGCCGCCACCTTCAGCTGCGTGGATCCGCTGCTGGGTGGGGACGAGGCCCTCGTGGAACTGGTCGAGGCCGCGCATGCCCGCGGCCTGCGGGTCATGGGCGACCTCACGGCCAACCACTCCGGCGCCGCCCATGAATGGTTCCGGCGCGCCCTGGCGGACCCTGCCTCGGAGGAGGCCGGGTATTACTATTTCAACGCCGAGCACACTGAGTACGAGGCCTGGTACGGCGTCCCGTCGCTGCCCAAACTCAATTGGGCGTCCCGAGGCCTGCGCGAGAAATTCGTCCTGGACGACGATTCGCCGGTGGCGCGCTGGCTGCGGCCGCCGTTCAACCTGGACGGATGGCGCATCGACGTCGGCAACATGACCGGGAGGCTCGGCGGAACGGACCTCAACCAGGACGTGGCCCGGCTGATCGCGGACCGGGTCCGCGCGATCAACCCGGATGCGGCGCTGCTCGCCGAGGCCACCAACGACGCCGCACCCGATTTCAGCGGCGAGCACTGGCACGGCGCCATGACCTACTCCAACTTCACCCGTCCGCTGTGGTCCTGGCTGGCCGGGGACGCCGGGCACGTGAACTTCTTCGGAACCCCGCTGCCCGGGCCCAACAGGACCGGCGCCGAGGACTTCCTGGCCACACACCTGGACCTCGCCTCCGCGTTCAGCTGGGACGTGCGGCAGCAGAACATGAACGCCCTGAACAGCCATGACACCGCGCGGGCGGCCACCGTGATGATCGACGGCGGCCAACGGCTCGGCGCGCTGCTGATGTTCACCCTCCCGGGGGTTCCGGTGCTGTTCGCCGGGGATGAATTCGGKCTCACAGGCGACAACGGGGAGTTCTCCCGGACGCCCATGCCGTGGAACGACCCCGGCCGCATCCCCGCGGACCTCCGGGCGGACTACGCGGCCCTCACCGCGCTGCGCCGGGAACAGCCCGCGCTCACCGGCGGCGGCGTGCGCTGGCTGTACGCCCACGGGGACGTCCTGGCATTTGTGCGCGAAACCGCGCAGAGCGCCGTGCTGGTGGTGGTGGCCCGGGCCGGTGCCGAGGTTCGGCTGGCTCCCGGCGCGCTCTCGGACACCCAGCTCGCGGCTCTGACCCGGCCGCCTGCGTACGCGATGGCCCAGGTCAGCGTGGCGCTGAGCCCGGACATGTCGACGGAGGCGGAGACGGACCCGGACCCGGAGGCGGACATGGAGACCGGCACGGGGCAGGCGCCGGAACTGGAAGCGTCTACCGCGCAGATCAGTGGGGACGGGGCTGGCGGAAGTKCCCTGATCCGCACTCTGGGCCCGGCGGCCGCGGTGTGGGTGCTGCCGGGGACCCGGGTACCGGCCCCGCAGTCTTAGACTGGGAGCCGGATTCGACCGAACTGGAGACCGCATGCGCAGCATCATCGACGAGCTGACCTCTGCCCTGGGCCCGGCGAAAATTGCCGTGGACCCCGCCACCCTGGCCGGCTACGCTGTGGACCAGGCGCCCGTCCTGGACTACCAGCTCCCGCAGGCCGTGGTACGCGCCGAATCGGTGGCCGACGTCCAGGCCACCGTGCGTGCCTGCTCCGCCCGCGGTGTCGCGCTCGTGGCCCGCGGGGCCGGCACCGGCGTCTCCGGCGGCGCCCACGCGAGCGAGGGCTGCGTGGTGCTCAGCCTCGAGCGGATGAACCGCATCCTGGACCTCAACCCGGATGACGAGACCGCCGTCGTCGAACCCGGCGTCATCAACGCGGACCTCAACGCCGCCGCCGCCGACCACGGACTMATGTACGCCCCGGATCCGGCGAGCTTCAAGATGTCCACCATCGGCGGCAACGTGGCCACCAACGCGGGCGGGCTGCGGTGCGCGAAGTACGGGGTAACGCGGGACTCGGTCCTGGCTCTCGACGTCGTGCTCGCGGACGGCACCCTGATCCACACCGGCCACCAGACGTTCAAGGGCGTCGCCGGCTACGACCTCACGGGGTTGTTCGTCGGCTCGGAGGGGACACTGGGGATCGTGGTMGGGGTGACCGTGCKGCTGAAGTACCTGCCGCGCGAGGTCCATACCATCGCCGCCTTCTACCCGGACTTCCGCAGCGCCGCGGCCGGCGTCCTGGCGGTCGGCAAGGCCCGCGTGCAGCCGGCCATCATGGAACTGCTCGACGGCGGATCGCTGGCCCAGCTCGATGACATCCACGGCTCGGATCTGGCGGCGCGCGGGGCGTCCCTGCTGCTGATCCAGACCGACGGCTTCGGCGCGGCGGCCGAAGCCGCGGCCATCCGTCCGGTCCTMGCCGCCGGGGGAGCGGTGGTGACCATGGAAGCCAACGCCGAGGCAGAGCAGCTTGTCGAACTGCGCMKCAACAGCCGCGGAACCGAGGTGGATGACGAATACCGGGTGGGCGAGGACGTGGCTGTGCCGCGCTCGCGGCTGGTGGATTACGTCGCAGAGCTCGAGGCCATCGCGGCCGAGCACCGGGTCCAGCTCAAGGTCGTGGCACACGCCGGCGACGGGAACCTGCATCCCACCTTCTGGATCGACCGCGTGGACAACGCCGTGGACGCCGATGCCATGGCCCGGCTCGGCGCGGCCCTGGACAAGTCCATTGCTGTGGCCCTGGCCATGKGCGGCACCATCACGGGCGAACACGGGATCGGGCAGTACAAGCTGCGCTGGCTTGGCCTGGAGCAGAAGGAACCGGTGCGTGAGCTGCAGCGCCGGATCAAGGAGCTGTTCGACCCGGCCGGGATCCTGAACCCCGGCAAGGCGATTTAGCCCGCCCGTGCCATAACGTGCCGGGCGCTGGGATTAGGCGCGTAGCCTAGTCGTCGGAGTCCGGGTATTCGGCGATGGATTCGTCKGCGCCGTAGCGTGATTCCTCGGTTTCCACCTCGAGGATCTTGAGCAGCCCGGTGTCCGGGTTGAGCATGATCGCGKCCTCGTCCCGGCGGTGGCGGAGCTCGTTGTCAATGTAGGACTGCACGGCCTCGGCCAGGGGGATGTGCCGGTTCTCCGCCTCGGACATGTACCAGCGGTGCTCCAGGACCTCGTGCACCGCCTCGGCCGGCTCCAGCTTCCCGGAGAGGTCGCGGGGGATGGCCCGCACGATCGGCTCGAAGATCTGGCTGACCCACAGGTGCGCGCTGTATTCCTCGTCCATGCCCGGGTTGTTGTCGGCCCGGAACGAGTCCATGTCATTCAGGAGCCGGCGGGCCTGGTTCTCCTGGGCGTCCAGGCCGGTCAGGCGCAGCAGCCGCCGCTGGTGGTGCCCGGCGTCGACGACCTTCGGCTGGAGCTGGATGGTAGAGCCGTTCTGCGTGGTCTTGATGGCGTACTCCTCGACATCGAAGCCGAGCTCGTTGAGCCGCCGGATACGGGCGGCCACCCGCCAGCGTTCGCCAATCTCAAAGGACTCCTTGGCCGTTAGCTCGGTCCACAGCCGCCGGTAGCTGTCCATGATGAGCTCGCTGGTGGCCACGGGATCGACCTTTTCCTCGATCAGGCCGCCGTCGAGCAGGTCCATGAGCTCCCCGGCGATGTTGACCCGGGCGATTTMGAGGTCGTACTCGCGCTKCCCGGTGGAGAGATCCGGGTACAGCTCGCCGGTCTCGGCATCCACAAGGTAGGCGGCGAAGGCGCCGGCGTCGCGGCGGAACAAGGTGTTGGAGAGCGAGACGTCGCCCCAGTAGAAGCCGATCAGGTGCAGCCGGACCAGGAGCAGGGCCTGGGCGTCGATGAGCCGGGTCAAGGTGTCCTTGCGCAGCATCTGGGAGAAGAGCGCGCGGTAGGGCATCGAGAACTTCAGGTGCCGGGTGACCAGCACGGGGTTCAGCGGCCGGCCCTCGGGGGTGGTGCGTCCGGTGATGACGGCCACCGGCTCCACGCAGGGCACGTCCAGCCGGGCGAGCTTGCGGAGCATGTGGTACTCGTGGCGGGCGACGTGCTCCGAGGTCTCCTTGATGGCGATGACCGACCCGCCAAGATGGGCGAAGCGCACGATGTGCCGCGAGATACCGCGGGGCAGCGCCGCCAGGTACTCTGCCGGCCAGTCCTCGAGGGCGATGTGCCAGGGCAGGTCCAGGAGCTCGGGCTCGGTGGCCGCGGCCGTGATGCTCAGCGAACTGGACGCCATGGAGGCCTTGTCATCATTGGCGCTGGCGGCCTCGAACCGGGGCAGCTTCCCGATCTGACCGTAGTCGGTGGGCTCGTCGTGCCACTGGGCACTGTTTTCCTCGGTCATGTGGGGTTTTCCTCGGTCATGCGTCAATTCTTCCGTGTTTATGGTGCCGCGCCTAACGCGGAGCAGTTAAAGCCCGACGGCGGCCCTCCACTGGGGAGGACCGCCGTCGGTTGCAACCTGGCTGGGCCCACGCCGGCAGGGTTCCCTGGCCGAGCCGAGCGAGGTTAGGGTACCGGTGGGGACTAGTCGCCGAGGCGCAGACCGGTCTTGGTGTCGAACAGGTGCACGTGGCCTGACTGCGGGCGGACCCAGATGGACTCACCCTTCATCGGGGGGCGGCGACCATCGACGCGGGCCACGATGTCGTAGCTCTTGCCGTCCAGCGTGGTGTGGCCGTAGACGTAGGCGTCGGCGCCGAGTTCTTCGACGACGTCGACCTCGACCTGGAGGCCTTCACCCTGGGCGACCGTCTCAAGGTCTTCCGGGCGGGAGCCGAGGGTCACGGTCTGGCCGTGGGCCTCTTCGAGGACGTCGCGGGGAACCGGGTAGACCGTTCCGCCGAACTGCACGCCGCCGTCGACGACCGGCAGTTCGAGGAGGTTCATGGCGGGGGAGCCGATGAAGCCGGCCACGAAGACGTTCTTCGGCTTGTCGTAGAGGTTGCGCGGGGTGTCGACCTGCATCAGCAGGCCGTCCTTCAGCACGGCGACGCGGTCGCCCATGGTCATGGCCTMGACCTGGTCGTGGGTCACGTAGACCGTGGTGACGCCCAGGCGGCGGGTCAGGGATGCGATCTGGGTGCGCGTCTGCACGCGCAACTTGGCATCAAGGTTGGACAGCGGCTCGTCCATGAGGAAGACCTGCGGGTTACGCACGATTGCGCGGCCCATGGCAACACGCTGGCGCTGGCCGCCGGAGAGTGCCTTCGGCTTGCGGTCCAGGTACGGCTCGAGGTCCAGAAGCTTGGCGGCTTCACGGACGCGCTCGGCGCGCTCTTCCTTGCTGACGCCGGCGATCTTCAGCGCGAAGCCCATGTTGTCCGCGACAGTCATGTGCGGGTACAGGGCGTAGTTCTGGAAGACCATGGCGATGTCGCGGTCCTTCGGCGGAACGTCAGTGACGTCACGATCGCCAATGAGGATGCGGCCGGAGTTGACGTCCTCAAGACCTGCGAGCATGCGCAGGGAGGTCGACTTTCCGCAGCCGGAGGGTCCAACGAGGACCAGGAATTCGCCATCGGCGATGTCAATGTTGAGCTTGTCAACAGCGGGCTTATCGGTGCCCGGGTACAGACGTGTTGCGTTATCAAAAGTAACTGTAGCCACAGTTATCAATCCCTTCACCGGCAGGTACGTGCCGGACGATCCGTAGTGAATGGTCTTTTTATGCAGTTGTTAATTCAATTGTGGGTTTTTTCATGCGCATACTCCTCGGCCGAAGCCGAGGAGTATCCAGTAACGCCGCACGGTAGCTGTGCGCCACATCACAAACAGAGTATGTCAGATTTGTGGCAATTGGGCCAAAAAGTTACGGATGTCACATGTGATGCTGCCCACCCGGGCCTGTTTGGCGGCCGGGTTTCGCGGGCCCCGCGGTTTCACGTTCAGCCCCCAAGGGCGCGTTTGCGCTCCCGGAGGAGRGCTTCGAGCAGTTCGCAGACGTGCACCGGCGACTCGATCCGGAACTCGGCCTGGGTGAAATCAAGCCCGACTTTCACGCCGAGATCGCCCGGGATGAGGCTGGCCAGGGCGTCCTCGTCAGTGGTGTCGTCCCCGGCGAAGGCTACCGCCGTGGCTCCGGTGGCCTGCCGCAGGAAGGCGATGCCCTCTCCCTTGGAGGCGTGCACCACAGAGGTCTCCAAAACACGGTTGCCGGTCTTGAGGAAGATGCCGCTGCGGTCCTGCAGGACGGCCCGCGCCGCGGCGACGGCGTCCTCGGCGACATCGTCGGCAGCCAGCCGTGTGTGGAGGACTACGCCGGCCGGCTTGTCTTCCAGCAGGGTCCCGGGGGCCTGTTCGACGATTCCCTCAAGCTCCTTCCGGACTTCGGCCAGGAGTGTCCGTTGGGCGTCGTCGAGCATCAGTTCCGAAGAGCCGGGGCCCATCCAGACCTCGGCGCCGTGGCTGCCAATCAGCAGGGTGTGTTCCGGCGGGGATGCGACGGCCCGCAGGCTGTCCAGGGCGCGCCCGGAGATGAGCGCCGTCGTCGTCCGCGKAAGTCCGGTGAGCGCGGCGAAGGCCGCGGCCGAACGCGGGAGGGCGCGGGCGTCGGCCGCATGGTCCACAAGGGGGGCCATGGTGCCGTCGAAGTCCATCGCCACGAGCAGCTGATCAGTCCCGGCGATACGGCTCACCGCCTCGAGTAGTTCGGGGGAGAGGGAGAGCGGGGCCGTGTCTGAACTATTCGTGTCTGGCTCGTTGGTGTCTGGCTTGTTGGTGCCCGAATTGTTGGTTCCCGAATTGTGGGTGCCGGTGGCATCAGGAGTCATCGCGCACCACCTTTTCGGCCAGGGCGGCCAGGAAGTCCGAGGACCAGAGGTCGACGTCATGGTCCAGGATCTGCTTGCGCATGGCCCGCATGCGCCGGGAAGCCTCGGCCGGCTGCATGTTGACGGCCCTCATGATGGTGTCCTTGAGGCCGTCGATGTCGTGCGGGTTCATCAGCAGGGCCTGTTTGAGCTGGTCGGCGGCGCCGGCAAATTCACTGAGCACCAGGGCGCCGTCGTTGTTTGTCCGGGCGGTGACGTATTCCTTGGCCACGAGGTTCATGCCGTCGCGCAGCGCGGTGACCAGCATGACGTCCGCGGMGAGGTACAGCGCCACCATCTCCTCGATGGGGTAGCTGTGGTGGAGGTAGCGGACGGCCGTGCTCTCCATGGTGTCGTAGGTGCCGTTGATGTGGCCGACGGTGCCTTCGACTTCCTCGCGCAGCAGGCGGTACTGCTCCACGCGTTCCCGGCTGGGGCTGGCCACCTGGATCAGGGTTGCGTCCTGCACGGTGACTTTGCCGTCGGCGAGMAACTCCTCGTATGCCTTGAGCCGGTGGCGGATGCCCTTGGTGTAGTCGAGACGGTCGACGCCGAGCAAGATGGTTTTCGGGTTCCCGAGGTCCCKGCGGATCTGGCGGGCGCGCTCAATGACTTCCGGCTTGCGCGCCAGTTCGCTGATSTGCTTGACGTCGATGGAAATCGGGAAGGCCTGGGCACGGGCGATGTGGGTGGTGTCGCCGTCGTTCCCMTTGACGTGGACCTGCTGCTGCTTCACGCTGGCGCCCAGGAAGCGGCGGGCGGAGCGCATGAAGTTCCCGGCGTCGCTGCTGCGCTGGAAGCCCACGAGGTCCGCGCCCAGCAGGCCGTCGATGATTGCACGGCGCCACGGGAGCTGCGCGAAGATCTCCGGCGGCGGGAACGGGATGTGGTTGAAGAACCCGATCTTCAGGTCCGGCCGGGCCTCCCGCAGCATCTTCGGGACCAGCTGCAGCTGGTAGTCCTGCACCCACACGGTGGCCCCCTCGGCCGCGTGGTGAACGACGGCGTCGGCGAACCTCCGGTTGACCTTCCGGTAGGAGTCCCACCAGGTGCGGTGGAACTCCGGCGGGGCGATCACGTCGTGGTACAGCGGCCACAAGGTGGCGTTGGAGAAGCCCTCGTAGAAAAGTTCGATGTCGGCCGTGCTGAGATGGACCGGGACCAGGTCGATGCCGCCGTGGCTGAAGGGCTTGACCGTTTCATCGGGCGCGCCGTGCCAGCCCACCCAGGCGCCGTCCGTTTTGGTCATCATGGGAGCCAGCGCCGTCACGAGTCCGCCGGGGGAGCGGCGCCAGCCGTCCTCGCAGCCCGTGTCCTCGGGAGAGYAGCGGTCAACGGGTAGCCGGTTGGACACTACGATGAAGTCGAACTGGCCCCCCGCCCCGGCAGCGGTTGCTGCCCCGTCGGTGGCTGTCCTCGCCGCTTCAGTGGTGTCTCGTGCGCCGTGATCGGCGCTGTCCGTTGCTTCCATTGGTGCCCCCTGGGGTCGCTCGTGGCTGTCTATCAACCCTAGCTGTACGGAATCTTCCGGGCTATTCGTCCGTTGGGCAGGCGGAAGGGAAACTTGAAAGCGCAAGTTCTCGGGTTTCTCCCCTAAAATGATGAAGTTGCCACTGAGTGGACCGCCCCTGGCCGAACGACCCGAGGAACCAATGAGCCCCGCAAACGAACCCCGACAGTCTAAGGCAGAGCGCACTGCCGCGGCGCGCGAGAAAGCCCGTGAGATCCGCGAGGCGCAGCTGAAAAAGGACAAGCGCAACAAGCTGCTGATCGGCTGGGGCATTGTTGCCGCCGTCGTCGCCATCATCGTGATTGTGGCGCTGGTTGTCACGTCCAACATCAAGAACAACGCCCCGGTCGCCGACGAGGGGCCCACCCCGGCCAACGGCAACATCCACGGTGGCGTCACCTTGCTGGCGAACAACCAGGTTGCCAAGACCGATCCCKCCACGGTCAAGCTGTCCGACCTCCCCGCCGCGCCGGCCACGCCGCCGTCGCCGGTTACGGCCCCGGGCGCCGAGGCTGAGGCCGGCAAGCCGGTCAAGGTGGTCCTCTATGTCGACTTTATCTGCCCCGTCTGCAAGAACTTCGAGACGCAGTACAGCGAGACCCTCACCAAGCTGCGCAATGACGGCAAGATCACGGTGGAATACCGCCCGCTCGGCTTCCTCGACAGCCGGTCCACCACCAACTACTCCTCTCGCGCGGCCGCCGCTGCAGCCTGCGTGGTGAACGAGTCCCCGGAGAAGTACTCGGACTTCTTCGACCAGCTGTACGCCAAGCAGCCGGCCGAAGGCAGCGCCGGGCTCTCCGATGCCGAGCTGAAGAAGATGGCCACCGACGTCGGAGCCAAGAGCATCGACCAGTGCGTGGATKACAAGACGTTCYGTCCGTGGGTTAAGCACACCACCCAGGAGGCCGCGGTGATCGGCGTGACCGGCACCCCGACCGTCTTCGTTGAGGGCAAGCAGTGGGGCGTCGGCGACAGCGCCCAGACCCCGTTCGACCAGTACCTCCAGGCCGCGGTCGACGCCAAGAAGTAACCGGACATCACGCGGCCGCAGTTGAAGGCCGTAGTTGAGGGCAGCTATTAAGGGCCCGCAGTCGAAGGCCCGGCCCCGGATTTTCTCCGGGGCCGGGCCTTCCTGTTGCCCGTCGCGTTGGCCGTCGCTTCGCGGCGGGGGCGTTCCGCGTTTTTCTMACCGGGCTTCGGTGGGCTACCCTTGTCTAGCGTCCTGATATCTKCCCCATTTTGCACCTGATGCGGGTAGGCCAGGCCGCAGGAATGCCTCCTTAGCTCAGTTGGCCAGAGCACCGCTCTTGTAAAGCGGGGGTCGTCGGTTCGAATCCGACAKGGGGCCCCACGAACCCCTCCTTTCCGGCGATTTTGCCCGGAACGGAGGGGTTTTTTTGTGCGCGAAAACGGGGCACTGCACGCTTCATTCATAGACCGCAAAGCGGCGACTCGGACGGCGCAGCAGTTCTTGCCGCGTCAACTCGAACTCGTCGGGCGTCAACAGGCCCTTGTCTCTAAGCCGGGCCAAGTCCTCGATMTGCGATGCGACGGTCGGCTTCGCCGTCTTGGTCCGGCTAGCCTKACTGCCGCGAATGATCGCMATGATGATGGCACTGCGAAGGAGAGGAGCGGATGCGCCTCAACGTTTACGCCGCCTACCCGACAGGGCGCGAAATGKTCATCATGGGCTRTTCCAGTGAAGCGTGCCTGCGCCAGGCCGGACGCCTGACCGTGGCCGATTATCTGCGTCTCGGGTCATTGCCCCACGGAGCCTGCCTGCCGCCGCCGTGCCGCTGCGACTTTCAGCCAATCCCCGGCTCCCTTCTCTGGACTTTTGGCGCTTAGAGGCCGAGGCCCTTCTCGGCGGTGACCCAGTTGGCGGCGATCGCCTTCTGCGCCGCGGCGAGCGTGACTTTGTGCGCGCACACGGCCTTGCTCAGCCGGGTCTCGATCGCGTCTTTGGGGTTGGTGGTCCCCGGGGCACCGGCACGGTTCGGTTCCGGCCAGAGGTTGGAGACAGAGTTGGTGCCGCCAAGCTGGAGGGAGATCAGGTGATCGTATTCGGTGGAGGGCGCCGCGGTCTGGCCGTACTGCTGGAGGCTGAGCTTCTTGGCCTGGGTCGTGCCCGCCCGGACCGTGGTCGTGTAGCCGGACGTGCAGATGGTGGAGGCAAGGTTGTCCTGGGTGACGGCCGGATCAATCGCACCGGGGGTGCAGGCCGGATCGGGCAGGTAGAGTCCGGCGTTGGCGTCCACGGTGCGGGCCTTGCACTGGCCGGCGGCKAGCGTCTCGTCCACGGCGACCTTGTCGGKGGAATKCACCGACTTCACTGCAGGCGCGGGACCGGCGGACGCTGACGGGGCTGCGGAGGCTGATGCTTTCGGCGCTGCGGCGTKGGAGTTTCGTGAACTGGTGTAGAGGTAGCCGACGACCACCAGGGCGGCGACGAGGAGAGTGGCGAACAGGGCTAGGCGGCGGCGGGAGAAGGTGATGGTCCTCATGTGTTCGGCGGGTCGGAAGAGCGTGCCCGGTCGGACAGCAGAAAGGGGAGCCGAAACTCCCCCTGTCTGTTCTACTCCGCGGTTCGTGCCCGGGGCCGCTGCGCCGCGCCGGTCAGGCGGCCGTGTCCAGTTCGGCGAGCAGGTCGCTGTACGCCCGGACATGAAAGACGGTGCACCACGGTCGTTCCAGCGGGTCGTTACCGGCCGGCCGCCACGGCAGGCCATCACCGTCGCGTAACGCGTCGAGAACGGCGTCACCGCGTCCTGCCTTGGACTGTTGCTGACGAAAGAGCAGTTCGAGGCTGACTTCACCGAGTTCGAAGAGACCTACTTCGAGTAGGCGTGAAGTTTCTGCMCGGCCGCAACGGCGTCGTCACTCATGGCAGCCTCGAAGCGGCACAGGCCGCCCTCGATGCCGTACCGGCGCTCAAGGCCTCCGGGGATTACCGGATCGTCCGGCGCCTCACCCATGAAGAAGATGGCTGGGAACTTCTTCCTGCMTGATAGCGCAGCAAGCCTTCACCGTGGAGCAAGCTGCCTACCAGGTCGGCCTGTCGAACCGCTGGCCCTCCGGCTTGGCCCCTTGCGCCAGGAAGACGAGGATCAGGATGGGCCCGACTAAAGGAACCAGCACCAGGAGGTACATCCAGCCGCTCATGTTCGCATCGTGGAGTCGCCGGACGGACACTGCCAGGGACGGGACGATGATGGCCAGGGAAATGATGACGGACAGGATGAGTCCGATGATGTATCCGGGGCCAGGGACGGTGGTGCCGTCCGGTCGCAGGGTCGCGCCGGCGGATCCGCCGACAAGCGTGAAGATGTTCAGGATGAGTGAGAGAATTCCGGAGACCAGGGCCACCCACCAGTATTCGCTCCGGCTGGCCCGGCCTGAGAACGTGGCGTACTTCTTGAAGAATCTCGCCACGGCCTCCGGCAGGGAAGCACCGTACAACGGCGCCCAGAGCGGCACCGGCCCGGATACCGAACCCTGGTAGGCAGGCGCGGCGTACGGGTTGGACGCCCAGCCCCGGGTGTGTCGCGGCTGCTCGCTCGGCCACGACTGCTGGCCGGGGCCCTGCGGAGGTTGAAGACCTGACATCGTGCTCCTTCAATGGTGTGGATAGGGCTAGATCAGCGGACGCCGGTTTCGACCGGGCTCTGCGCTGCCAGCGTACCGGCGAAACACCCCCGGGCCATGGCATCGGGCGCAGTGTTTTCGCAGGTCAGGGCACGGAAGCGAGGACCGGTGGTCTGCAGGTGGACGAGGCYGCTGCCAACGGCCGCCGTCCCGGTGAAGGGGCAGCAGCCCCGCTGTCAGGGCTTCTGTCCGGCCAGGATCTTCCTGGCGGCGGTGCCCCGGTAGCCGCTGCAGTCCCGGGTGTAGGTGCCGCCGTAGTTCTTGTCGGCCCCCATCGCGTACGCCATGCAGTCGGCGAGCTGCTCCTTGCCCGCCGGCCAACTGCCGTAGATGGTGTTCATGCGTGCGGTTAATTTTGCGTCGTCGTTGTAGAGCTTGAAGGAGGCGATGTGGGCGCATTCGTGCAGGGCCACGTACTGCAGTGACTTCCCGGTCCCGTAGGTCTGGGCCATTTMGATCCGGTAGGACGGCCACCACGCGAAGCTGGTGTAGCCGCCGATGAGGGTGATGACCTGCTTGTCGCAGTACGGCTTCATGTAGTTGTACGCGGCCTTCTTGTACCCGGTGTAGTCTKCCGGGTTCATGTGGGCGATGACGGTGGACCCGGACGTMCAGGCCTTTTCCTGCGCGGTGGCGGCAACGGTGAACCGGTAGCGTTTGCTGGTCGTGGCGTTCACCAGCGGGGTCTTGACCGTGGCCYTCCAGCCGGCGGCCTGGGTGAAGTCAACGCTCTGAATGGTCCGCCAGAGCCCGTCCCGATATTCCTGCAGGGACCCGCGGCGGTTACTGAGAGCGTTGTACAGGTCGTAGGTGGTGGACCACTGCGTCCCGGCCGCCACACGGCCCTCCGCGGTTGAGAAAGGGCTGCTCGTGTAGGAGTTCTCGGCCTGGACGTAGGTGTCCTGCCGGGCGTACGTGACCGGCTGGGGGTCCGAGGTGGCGAGCCGCTTGCCCGCCTTGTTCAGGATGGCCCGAAACTTACCTGTGCCTTCCGCCGTGAACGTGTAGGTCAGCGTGGCGCTGCCCGTTGTCAGCACCGGCGTGGTTTTCACGGTTGTCCAGAGACCGCCGGTGAGGCGCTGCAGGGAGATGGTGGCACCGGCAAAGCCGCTTCCGGACAGGTTGAAGACCTTGCCCGGATAGATGTCCGGGGTCTGAGACCAGGAGTACACGGCGGGAGCATAGGTGAGCAGCTGCGGTATCGGCTGCCACCCCACAGCCAGGGCCGGTGCGGCCGGTGCCAGCATTCCGGCGCTGACCGCCAGCACGGCAGCTGCGGCCGCCAGGGACCTGAGCATCCCGAGGCCGGTCCGTCCGGTCACGCCGGATCGTGTTCTGTTCTTCAAGTCCCCCACCTTGTTCAAGAGCCGCGGGGGACGGCTCCGGCGGCGTCCGCCGGGCAGATGATTGTTCCCCCACAGCAGAGCCTAACTGCGAAGCACGCGCTTTGTCCGGCGCGATGACGGCAACCCGCCGTTGCTAAGCGTGCGCTGTACGGACTGTCGTTCCAGGGAAACTCCTTCAATGCTTCGGCGCAGCGGATCGGCTTGCCGCATGGGCGATCTGCGCCGGGTTTGGATGCCATGATCGGKCAATGAATATTTCTTCCTTCGAGGCCCCTGTTCACCGTACGGCCGTCCGGTTGGCCGCCATGGCGGCTGCTGGCCTGGCCGTCGGCCTGGCTGTCGGGAAATACGGGTCCTGGGCCTACGCACCGGCCCTCGGGTGGGCGGCCGCATCGCTGACCTATCTGATCATGGTGTGGTCCGTCATCGGGCACCTGGACGCCGCGGGAACTGCCGCCCACGCCCGTGCCCGCGGGGAGGACCCGGGCCGCGTCGTCTCGGACGTGCTGGTGCTAGCGGCCACGGCGGGCAGCTTCGGCGGTGTCGCGTTGATCCTTCTGGAAGCAGGTTCCGTTCAGGGCGTCCTTAAGGCGCTCATCATCGCCGTGGCMCTGGGCAGCGTCACGCTTTCGTGGCTGCTGGTGCAGACACTCTTCATGCTCCGCTACGCCACCGTCTACTACCGGGAAAGTGACGGGGTGGACTTCAACGAAAAGAAATCACCGAAGTACGCGGACTTCGCCTACCTGTCCTTCACCATCGGGATGACGTTCCAGGTCTCGGACACCGACCTGACGACCGACGCCATCAGGTACACCGCCCTCCGCCATGCACTGCTGTCATACGTCCTTGGCGCCATCGTCCTGGCCACCGTCATCAACCTCGTMTCCGGCCTGGTCCACTAACCAGACGGACTTCTGCCGGCGCCGATCATCGCGATGGTTTCGTGCGTCTTTATGCCCGCCAGGACGTTCAAGCGCCGGCCGGGAGGCTCCTACGGGGTGGGGCGGGAGAGGCCGAGCCGGGGGTAGAGGACTTCGAATCCCTTGTTCAGGCCCCCGTTCAGCGCCCCGATGACGTGTCCCCCGTTGGGCACCTCGTAGTAGGTGACGGTCATTCCCGCGGCCGCAGCCGCTGCCGAGACGTGACGGGCCGCGTCCAGGTAGACGGGGTCGTCGGTTGAGGCCGTGAAGATGGCGTGGGTATCGGGGTACTTCTGTTGTTTCATGATGTTGACCGGTTTCTGGGCGTCGTAGGCTGCCTGGTTGCCGCCGAAGACGTCCTGGAGGTTGCCCTCGGGGTCCTCGGCCCCCGGGTATTCTTCCCCGGATATGTCCACGACGTTGCCCCAGATCGAGGGGTACTTGGCGGCGAAGGAAATGGCGCACTGGCCACCGTTTGAATAGCCCGCGATGGTCCAGTATTTCGGGTTGTCAATGATATTMAGGTGGCTTCGTGYCCAGTCGACCACGTCGCGGTTGATAAAGGTTTCCGGGCGTCCGTGAAGGGGCGAGTCGAGGCACAGGTTGTCGACCATGGGGTCGCCGAGTTGGTCGGCGACGATGACGATCGGTGCCAGTCCGTCGTGGTGTGCTGCGTAGTCGTCCAGGACTGCGGCTGCGTACTGCGGGTCCGGGTCGCCGGGTTGACCCATCATCAGGACMACCAGTGGCAGGGCCGGTGGATTGGGGACCCGTGCCGCCGGGGGCAGGTACAGGCCCGCCGGGCGTGAGGGAAACCCGGATATTTGGGGCGGAATGACTACCTGGGCGGTTGAACCCTCGGAGGGCATCCCGGCCGGCGCCTTCCACGTTTCCCACAGGGGCTTCTGGGGTGCGGCGGCGTGGGGCGGGACCGGTCCCAAGTCAATCCTTGGGGCCAGGGAGACCCCCAGGAAGGAGGCCAGCGTCACGTTCAGTCCGTAGTAGGCGTTGATTCCCAAGGTCGCCGTGGCAGCAAAGCAGAGAGCCGCCACGGATGCGAGCACCTTCCGCCAGATGCCGGATCCCCGGAAGTTCGCCCCGCAGACGCCGAGGCCGGCGAAGAACACTATGACCCAGATCCGAACGGACCAGTCGAGGGGACTGCCGAATGCCTGCACGATCTTCTCCGCCACCACTAACGTGACGGCCCCGACCACGGCGCCGGCAGCACCCCAGAGTGCCGTCATGGCGACCGGCTTAGGCCCGCGTCGCACCAGAAGGGCCGCGCACAAGGCCGCGCTGAGCACGTATGCCGCGACKATCAAGGGACCGTCAACGATGTTGAGAGCCAGAATGAATTTTTTCATGTCCCCTGTCGACCATATTCTGCGGCCACCGTCCCCGCGGAACGGCATCGTCCGGCGTGCCTGGGCCGTTTGGCACCTGAACCCATCCCGGACTGCCCGTCCKGTCACGCCGCTGATCATAGCGGCTGAGGATTGATGCCGGCTGGGAGGACGGATTCCCAGCGTCCATGATGACTGGCGTGCTATAACGTTCCGGGGGTCGCCGCTGCCGGGGCCCGCCGTGGATCTGCCCAGACCGGGACTGCCAGCACGGGCCATGCCAAACAGGAGGAGGCGGGGTGGAACAGCTTTTCAACCTCAATGTCATCGACACGTCACTGCTCTACGCCGTCTATGCCCTTTCCGCTCTGGCAGCGCTCTACCTGCTCGTGCGCCCGGTGCTGTTGCCGCGGCAGCTGCGCCGCGGGACCACGGGTCCAGGACGCCGTTCGTGGATCATCACCGCCACCGCGGGTGTTGCCGGCGGCGCCCTGTCAGGCGCCGTTACCCTCTTCGTCTGCGAAGTCGTGCTGAACGTCTTCGGACTGCCACTGGACGCCGGCACCCGCACCTKGGTCATTGTTGCGTTCGCCGGGGTCGGTCTCGCCGTCGTGAACCTGTGGCGGTCGCGCTGGTGGCGCAAAGTGGCCGCCATCGCCGCCAGCCTGGTGTTCGTTGTGACGGCGGCGCTGGGGATCAACGCCGGCTACGGGCTGAACCCGACGTTGGGGGCCATGCTGGGCGTGGACCATACCAGCCATCTTGTCTTGCCGAAACTCAACCCGGTGCAGCAGGCACAAAGTGGGACACCGCTGTGGCAGAGCTGGAAACCCCCGGCGGGGATCCCGTCAGCCGGAGTGAGCGGCGCGGTTACGATACCCGCGAACGCGTCCGGTTTCCATGCCCGCGACGCCTTCCTATATCTGCCGCCCGCGGCCCTGGTGGACAATCCGCCGKCCCTGCCGATCATCGTCATGATGATGGGCCAGCCGGGCGGCCCCGAACAGAGCAAAACCGCCGTGCAGCAGCTGGACGCGCTGGCGCAGCAAAACAACGGGCTGGCGCCGATCGTGCTCACGATCGATCAGTTGGGCAATCCTTACCGAAATCCGGTTTGCGTTGATTCCGCCAAAGGCAACGTCTACACCTACGTCACTACCGACGTCGTCAATTACATCCGCAAGAACCTCAACGTGGCCACCGGCCGGACCCAGTGGGCCGTGGCCGGGTACTCCAACGGCGGGGAATGCGCGCTCTCATTCGCGGCCAAGCKGCCGGAGATTTTCGGCTCGCTGCTGGACATCTCGGGAGAGCTGAACCCCGTTGACCGCAACGCCGACAACACGGTGAAGACCATCTTCGGCGGCGACAAGGCCGCATTCACGGCGGAGAAACCCGCCACGATCCTCAAAGCACACAAATACAACGACGAACTCGCCATTTTCACCAACGGCGCCCTGGACTCCAGGTACGGGCCGGAGGGCGCCAAGGCCGAGGCGGACGCTAAGGCCGCCGGCATKACTACCAACCGGTTCGTCGGCGACGGGATCGGTCACCTCGGGGACGCCGTTAACTTCGGCCTCAGATCCGGGCTCCCGTTGCTGGACCAAAGGTTCGGCCTCGTCCGGCCCTGAACTGAACAGTCGCTTCGCAGCCACCGCGCCGAAGACCTCGGCGTTCAAGACCCGGCACCCACCGGACCGTACTCGCCGGCGGTGCCGCGCCGCGCGTCGCATCGCCCCCGGCATCGTCCCGGCGGTCCGCGAGACGTTACCCGGGGGTGACGGCACCGGGCCGTTCATCCTTGGGCTCGTCGATGTGGTTGGCGGCGCGGACCGGCGCCGGATGGCGGCGTGCTGCGGACCTCTCTCGGGTGGGCCGGTGAACCATTCTCAGGGCCAGTGCAAGGCTTTCGCCGAAATTGATGGTGGGGAGATAGGCCCGGGTGACGGCGTTTCCGATGGCGGGCAGTGATGCCGCATCGGGATAGAGCATGTAAAGGGGGTCGTAACGGGGCTGGAATTTTGCCTTAAAGGCCAGCAGGGACCTGAACCCGTACACGGGTTCCAGCGTTGCGCCCAGCCGGTCCAGCAATCGGTCCAGGCCGCCGACTGTCTGCGGATCCGACGGGGCGGCCAGGTCCGGTCACGTCACATTCGCCCGGGCCAGGGGCGCCCCGGACAGGCTCATKAAGCCACATCMTTCGTCCTTGAAGCTGAGTGCCGCGGAGGCGATGAGGAATTCGATGCCGGCACGGAACCCGGTGCTGCGTCGACGCATGTAATCCAGGGTCCAGCCCTCGATGGTCCCGTTGCGGTAGACGGGCAGCCAGGAGAGGACGGCGTGGRCCCTGTGATGCCCGTCGATGGCAAGCAGCAGGCGTACATCAGGGTCGTTGAGTTCGTCCAKGCTGCCGAGGGTAAACCCCATTTCGGGCATTTTCCTGTCCGCCACCCATTCTTCGGAGAGCTCCTGGATCTGGGCAAGGACCGGGAACGGTGCGGTGGCGTATGTCATCCACTCCGCGCGAATGCCGGCCTTCGCGGCGTTGTTCATGGCCGTGCGGATGTCCTGGAATTTCTTTCCCTTGAAGGACATCGAGTCCAGCGGCAGGACCGTCTCCTGTGCCACCTGAACGGACCGCCAGCCCCGTGACGCGGCATGGTCCCGCAGGTCCTGGGGGACGGAGTAGAAACACGGAGTCCACCCTTCCCTGGTGCAGAAGCTGGTGAAGTCCGCGAAGGCGTCCTCGCGGTCCGGCCCGGGACCGACCGGCACACCCATGGTGAGGGCGATCCCGCCGATGACGCGGTAGGCGACGAAGCTCTCGCCCGTGGCGGAGAACCAGTAACTGTTGCCCTGCCAGGTCGTCATCCAGGACAACGAGCTGCCTTCCCGCGTTTTCAGTATGTCCCGGGCGCGCGCAGCGCCGGCGTTGTGCTGGATCGGGACCGGACGCAAGAAGGTGTTCAGCACCAGAACGGCGGTCGCGGCCCAGAAGATGACGCCGATGCCCTCGTACAGCAGGACCGCTGCGCTGCTTTGGGGAAAAAACGCCGGTGACACGTCCACCATGTATCCGAGCGGCAGGAATCTGTCCGGAATATCCGCCAACAGTTCGGCCGGCCCGGGAACGGGTGCGAAGCCACCGGCAAGAGCCAGTCCCGCGAGCAGGTAGAACGCACCAAGGGACACTCCCAGGGCAAGAACCCGTGACAAGAGCCGGGTGTATGTCCCAACCGGAGCCGCCACCAGGAAGAGCCTGCGCGTTGTCAGCAACAGAAGGCTCAGCGCGATTGGCAACAGCAACGGCACCATCAGGCTGAACGGGTGTGCGTACCCCGATGCTGCGATGGCGCCGATCCCCTCCACAGCCGAGGTGTCCGGTGCTGCTCGCAGGAGAACCCCGGCAATAGTGATGCCGGCCAGCAGCGAGAGCGCGAGCTGGATCAGTACAGCGCCGGTCCAAGCGAAGCGGCGGCCGCGGCTGAGGCCGTCGGCAAGCAGCAACAGCAGAAACGATGGAAGGATTCCCATGAAGATGCCACCGGCCCCGGCGCGCAGCTGCAGGTGGGCGGCGGCACAGTCCTTGGCCTGGCCCGGGTCGGAGCACAGGTTCTGGAGGTTCTGCGGGTCCACCGGTTGGATGTTGGTAAACAGGAATCGCAGGACCGCCAGGGGGCCGGCGGCATGCGGGACAAGACCAGCCACGACCGGGCCGACGGCCGAAACCGCCAGCAAGAGCGCGATCAAGACCCGGCCTTCATGCCTGGAGCTCACCGGGCGCCCGAACGTGGGAAGCCTGCCCAGCAGGATCGGGCCCAGAAKAGCTCCGGTCGCCGCGGCGCCGAGCCTGACAAGGTKGGCGAATCCGCCGCTGTAGAGGGCCAGGAGTATCAGCAACGCGAAGAMGACCAGGCGGACCCGGCGCCGCCACAGGGTTGGCATCATGGCGGTCCCGGCCATCAGGGCTCCCACGATCAGTGCGCTGGGCCCCAGGAACAGATGCCCGCTCATTTCCAGGGTCAAGCTCCTCAGCGTTTGCTGTGTCACGGCCAGGAAGCCCAGGGCTGCGCCGATGCCCAGAACGTGTGAAGCCAGACCTGMGGCGGCGAACTTCAGGCTTCCCATCCGAGGTTCAAGCGGAATGCCGACGGCGAGGACCAACGCCGTGCCCAGCAGGTACCCGCCGAGGCTTTGTGCCCAGAGCGCACACGTCAGCACAGCCCACCAGTTCCCCGGCAGGGAGTGCGCTGTCGCCGCCAAGTGGGTCCGCAGGGACGGGCTCGGGCCAGAGATCAGACAGGAGGACAACGCTCCCGCAGCCCAGAACGCGAGGACAAAGCCCACCGTCACCGGAGCGGCGCGTAGCTTTTTCAAGGGCCCGGCAACGGAAAATGGCGCGCTTGCGTGATCAGGCGTCAGCACGGTCACGAGGATTCCTTTCAGGGCGGCCGGCATCAAGGGTGAGACCCCGGACCTGCCGGCCGGATGCACGTTCTACCGGCTCACCGCTGTTCACGAGGGCCGGTGTCGAGAGCGTKCATCCTATTCAAAGTGGAGGGCTGGAACGCACGGAAGAAAAGCCGCTCCATCACCGGCGTCAAGTATGGCTGCTATTGAGGACGCGTCCGCTGACGTCGCCCCGGTAGCGCACCCCGAGTTATCAGGTTCAGCAGCGGGCKCCCCTCGAAGGTCGACAACGAGCAGGAACCGGAACCAGATGCCAATGCGATGTGCGACGATGCCTGTTCGTAGGCGCCGGTTTCGACCAGATACATACCTTCATTCTCMGATGCCTGGCTGGGAAAACCATGAGCATCACTGGATAATCGTCGGGCGCAGTTGACCTCCAACCGTGACACAAGAAACCTGGCCAAGACGCTCCAAGTTGGTCATCGACCGACACGGCTCGTGTGTCCCTGCMGCCCACTGCGTCCCAAGGCAATCCTGATTCGGACGCCGTTTGTTTTCGGCGCCTGATCCTAGCGACTTGGATGGCGTCCGCTTTTGAKGGCGTKATGAATCCTGCCGTMCCTGACCTGCAACAACATGGCCGCGCATAGCAGTCATGGCGTTACTATCATCAAGGGGCCCGGGGGACCGGCCCGAAGACCCTGGGGGAACAATTGAAAAACAAGACCATCCGTTTCGGCGGCGCCGGGGCCCTTACCGCCCTGTTGCTGCCCGGCCTCGCCGTTCCGGCGCATGCTGCGGGGACTTTCGATCCCTGCGGTCCGCTGGTCGATTCGGTCAAGACCTGCACGGATCCCAGCGGAGCGCCCTACCTGGTGCTGGCCAATAGTGCCGCGTCCGCGCAGCGGCCCATCATCKGCGGGGCACTGCTGGTMGGCAACACCCTGAGTATCATCGACAACGTCTGGGACCCTGTCGACGCGACGCTCACCTACCAGTGGCTGCGCAACGACGTGCCGATCCTTGGTGCGACGAAGGCCACGTATCGGCTGACCCGGGCGGACCTCGGCAAGGGCATCCGCGTCAGAATCACCGGAAGCGCMCCGGGGTATCAGGCGGGCACTGTCCAGTCCACCAAGACCGCGGCAGTCACGGACACGGGCGGGGCCGTTCCGACGATCATCGCGCCGGCCACCGCCGGGTTCGGAAACCGCGACACGGACACGGATGAGACCAACCCCATCGTGGACGCCTTTACCGGCATCTGGTCTCGCACCCCTCACCTTGCGTTCCACTATCAGTGGCTCCGGAACGGGGTGCCCATCCCGGGCGCCACCGCCGCCTGGTATGACACGACAGGCTGGGGTCCGACGGCCCTGCTGAGCGTCAGGATTACCGGCTACGCCCCCGGGTACGATCCGGCCACCGTTACATCCGAAGCGCTACCGTACCGCTCCTGGACCCCGTATCCAGTGGCCTCTATCACCGGCGGTACCGGGCTGGGGGATGTCCTCACCGGTGTTGACTCTAAGTGGTACGACCCCACCGGACGACAGACCAGGCCGTTTGAGCACCTATTCCAGTGGCTGCGCGACGGCGTCACGATTCCCGGTGCCACCGAACTGAGCTATACGATCACGGCCGAGGATCAGGGCCACACCCTGGTCCTAAACTCCCACTTCCCCGAATACACCGAGGCTCCCTACTACCGCTTCTCGTCCTTCTCCAACGCGATCAGCATCCCGGCGGCTGCCGACGTACAGCTGAAGCAGCTGGTGAATGTCACCCTGCCGGTCCTGACCGGCACCGCCGTGACAGGCACCCCGATGACCGTGACGGCCGGGACCTGGTCCGAACCTGCCGAGAACCTGACTGTCAGTTACAACTGGCTGTCACCGGATGGCAAAGTATCGGGCAGCGGCCTGTTCTTCACTCCCGGCAGTGCCTCCGTGGGTGCGACCGTCACCGCCCTCGTGACCGTCTCCGCCCCCGGCTATGCCACCACCCGGGTGCGAGCCACCGCGCCCAAGCCCGTGACCGCCCCGCCGCCGCCCGACCCGACGCAGGTCACCGCCCCTTCCATCCGCGGAACCGCGGAGGTGAGGAAGAAGCTCACTGTCTCCGAAGGCACCTGGTCCGGCTATGTCGTGGGGCTGACCGAGACCCGCCAGTGGCTGCGGGACGGCGCCCCCATCGCTGCGGCGACCGGCCTGAGCTACACCCTGGCGGGCGCCGACTACGGCAAGAAAATCTCCGTCAAGGTCACCGCCACGATGGGTGGCAGGATCCTGAAGATCCAGACGACCGATGCTACGGCGAAGGTGGCTGCTGCGGCGTTGAGCTCGGCCACGCCGACGATCGCCGGAACCGTCAAGGCCGGAACAGTGGTGACCGCGAAGCCCGGCACCTGGACCTGGCGCACTGCCTTCACGTACCGCTGGCTGCGCAACGGCGTCCCGATCTCCGGAGCCACGGAGTCGACTTACAAGGTCCGCACGGCCGACAGGGATAACAAAATCACCGTCCGCGTCACCGGCTCCCGGCTCGGCTATACAACCGTCACCCGGACCAGCGGACCGTACCTCGCTCGCTGACTGGCGGCCTTCCCGGACGTCAACGCAGGAGGACCCCGTCAGTGACGGCGGGTCCTTTGCCGGGGTGCCCGGCCCCTGTGAAAACGCGGCTCAGCTGTAGTCGTGGCGGAGGACGGCACGCAGTTCCTMATTGCGGGTGCCGACCCGGCTGGCCTTGCCGACCTTCTGGTGCCGGGCGAACCGAAGAGGCCACACCCATCAATCCTGCACCCTGACCTGCAGCGACGTAGCCGCAAACCGGTCCCGAACGTTACCATCATCATGGGCCCGGGGGACCGGCCTGAAGACTTGGGGGAACAATTGAAAACACGTGCCATCCGTCTCGGCATCGCCGGGGCACTCGCCGCGCCAAAGACGGGGTGTGGGGCAGCRGCCGGACCTTCACCCCGCGCGCAGCGGCTCACGTCGGTGAGACCGCCACGGTCGTCGTGACCGCCTCGGCTCCGGGCTACGCCCCGGCCCGGGTGCGGGTCACGGCGCCMAAGCCCATCTACGGAAATTCMCCGAGCCTGCTCGGATTGCCGGCMGTTTACGGGACGGCGACTGTGAAGGTGAAGCTAACCGCCGAGACCGGCTCCTGGTCCTATCGTGACCAGGAGGTGAAAAGGGCAGTCCAGTGGCTGCGAGACGACGTCCCGATCCCCGGGGCCACCGGCTTGGAGTACACCCTCGTGGGCGGCGACTTCGGCAAGAAGATCTCGATCAAAGTCACCCCCTCGCTGGACGGCAGGATCCTGAAGGCCCAGAAGAGCTCGCCTACGGCGACGGTGGCCGCCGCGGCCCTGAGCTCGGCCACGCCGACGATAGCCGGCACCGTACAGGCCGGGAACGTCCTGACCGTGAAGCGGGGGGCCTGGACCTGGGGCACTGCCTTCACATACCGCTGGCTGCGCAACGGTGTCCCGATCTCCGGCGCCACGGAGTCGACCTACAAGGTCCGGACCGCCGACAAGGGCACCAAGCTCACCGTCCGCGTCACGGGCTCCCGGCTCGGCTACACAACTGTCACCCAGACCAGCGGACCGTACCTCGCCCGCTGACTGCAGTCATCGCCTGGTGCGAGGCAATGGGCCCTGGCGTCGCCCCAGACACCGTTGCCCTCGTTGGTGACCCGGAGAGGTTACGCCGTCAATCCTCCTCCCTGACCTGCAACGACGTAGTCGCAAACCGGTACCGGGCGCTACTATCATCATGGGCCCGGGGGGACCGGCCCGAAGACTTGGGGGAACAATTGAAAAACAAGACCATCCGTCTCGGTATCGCCGGGGCACTCGCCGCTCTCTCGCTTGCGGGCCTCGCCGTTCCGGCGCAGGCCGATGAGGAAATGTGGGCCACTCCGAACGCAGACTCCTGCGGCCCGGTGGTCGACTCAGTCAGGTTCTGCACGGCGCCGGACGGGCATCCGTACCCGGTGCAGGTCAACGGCGGTGCCGTCGCCGGCCCGCGGCCCGGCATCAGCGGGGCCCTCCAGATCGGCAGCACCCTGACCGTTGTTGACGGTGACTGGGATCCCKCCGACGCGAAGCTCACGCATCAGTGGCTGCGCAACGACGTGCCGGTCCTGGGCGCCACCGGTCCCACCTATCTGCTCACCACGGCGGACCTCGGCAAGGGCATCCGGGTCAAGACCACGGCGGCAGCGCCGAGCTATGCAAAGACGGCCCTGCAGTCCACCAAAACCGCCCCTGTCACGAGCGCCGGCGGCACCGTCCCGTCTGTCGTGTATGCGGGATACGTTGGTATCTATTCATTTAACACCCACCCGGATAGGCCCAGCCGCCTCGTGTCCGGTGGGGCGAATTTTAAGGGCGCTCCGGTCATCCACTACCAGTACCAGTGGTTCTGCGACGGCAAGCCCATCCCGGGTGCCACCGCGGGAATGTTCGACCCGAGGGGCTGCCGTTCAACGGGGCTGTTCAGCGTCAGGGTCACGGGTCACGCGCCCGGGTTCAAGCCGGCCACCGCGACCTCTAAACAGCGAAAGGTTTCTGACTTCGATCCAGCCCCCGGCGCCGTGGTCACCGGCGGCACCGGCCTGGGGGACGTCCTCACCGCCGTAGACGATGTTCCCTGGACGGCCTGGCGGGGCGAGATCACCTACCAGTGGCTGCGCGACGGCGTCGCGATTCCCGGAGCCACCGCGCTGACCTACACGATCACGGCCAAGGACCAGGGCCACACCCTGGTCCTTGAGTCCGGTACTTGGTACGACACCCACATCTACTCCAATCCGGTCGCCGTGCCGGTCGCCGCCGGGGTGGAGCTGAAGCAGCTGACGAACGTCACCAAGCCGGCCGTGACCGGGGACTCCGTGACCGGCTCTGTGATGCAGGTGTCGGCCGGCACCTGGTCCGTACCCTCCGACAAGCTGACATTCACCTACAACTGGTTCTCCTCGGCCGGGGAGAGCGTGTCCAGCGGCCCGACGTTCACCCCGGACCAGCCCCAAGTGGGCAAGACCCTCACCGCCCTCGTGACCGCGTCCGCCCCGGGTTACACCACCGCCTGGGTACAAGTCAACGCACCCAAGCCGGTGACTGCGCGTGAGTCGACGCGGGCCATTAGCGGGACCCTGACCGTCGGGTCGAAGGTGACCTTGACTCCCGACCCCTGGTATGACCGGTCGGGGATCACCTCGGACGTCCACTGGCTGCGCGACGGCGTTCAGATCGCCGGGGCCGACGGCTGGAGCTACATCCTGGCGAAGGCCGACGCCGGCACGAAGCTCTCGGTCAACGTKAACCCGACTACATCGGGCGGCAATGGCCAGACGCTCACCGCTTCGGCGAGGGTTGCKGGGCTGCCCCTGACGTCGGCCACCCCGACGATTGAAGGCACCGTCAAGGCCGGGACCGTCCTGACCGTGAAACGGGGCACCTGGACCTGGGGAACTGCCTTCACGTACCGCTGGCTGCGCAACGGCGTCGTCATCTCTGACGCTTACGCATCCACCTACAAGGTCCGGACAGCCGACAAGGGCACCAAGCTCACCGTCCGCGTCACGGGCTCCCGGTTCGGTTACACGACCGTCTCCCGGACCAGCGGGGCGCGCATCGCCAGCTAACCCACGGCTTCCGCGCGGCATGACGTGGCCCGGGGAGCTTTGGCCGGCCTGTCCCGGCTGCCKCGCAGCCAGGAAAGAACAGCATGAATCCCCGTCGCAAAGCAGCGGCCCTGGCTGTGCTGCTGCCCGCCGCCGCCCCAAAAACTATGTCGCCAAACGAATAAGCCAAGGACGAACCKAGAAGGAAATCATTCGCAGCCCCAAGAGATACATTACTCGCCAGATTTACCGGGCTCTCAACCACGCTCACCCCTGCACCCACGCACTGGTGAGGCCTTAGCACCCTAGCGTTCTAGGACTGTTTGGCACCATTCAAGGATTTGAACTGGCCGCCGAKCTCTTGCGCCAGGCCCCTCAGGTCCTTACCGMTCGGAGACTCCTGAAGTGCCTCGGACATGTCCACGACCATCCAGTTCTTACCCTCCACGATGGCTAAAGGCTGGGTACTGTCCGCATACAGCTGCTGCTCGGCATTTCGGGCCTCTTCGGTCTTGAACCACTCGACCTGGACTCGCTTTGAACAGACGACGTATTCAGCTGTGTAACCGGCTAGCTCCGGATTGATGATTGGGTCCGTCTGGGGCGCTGCCTCACAGCCAATGACATCGGCAACGGCTCGGCGGGCTTCCTCGACAGAACCGAATTCCGTATGCTGCGGGGACGGCGAAGACGGGGTATTGGAGGACTGCTGCGCCTCCATGCCACAGGCTGTTAGAACGCAGATCAGCCCCAGCATTGTGGTAGTTGCGGTGTACTTGAACTTGCCTGTGATCATGACCGGACACCCCCCAAAGGCCAATGGACTCATCCTTGCACAACGCCAGGAACTTAATAAGTAGCGGCGCCGATTCCAAGGAGCTGATATCAGAACCTGGCTTGACGAATGTAGAAGCATTCTGGCAATGCGGCTTGCGTTGTCCTTCCTGAACGTCTTCAACGTCACCCAGCCGTAGCGGATGTCATCCGCGGCCTTGCGCCAGGTCCTGCGGACATTGTTCGAATCCCAAACCGTTGGATGGTGACGCTGCCTGATCGGCGTGTAGGCACGGGCTATGGCCGGGAAATCCCGTGGCACCAAGGTCAGCGTGGAAAGGCAAATTCCACCAGCGCGGGCCGCGCGATCGAGCGAGCACTGGTGCTGGCAGCGGGTGCGGCGGCCCGGGACGCCGCCGCCGAGCTGGGATCGGGCATCCACGACAAACCCGGCCATGCGGATCACAAGCGCTAATCGGCGCATCAACTTGCAGAACATGCCGCGCCCCCGATGAGTCCGAGTGCACGACCGTTGTCCTCCGCCCCCTGTGGGCGGCCGACCGGCGAGCGGGCAAGATTACGCCCTATTAATTCCGCTATATGGAAATACACTTTCCCCTTGTGGAATAAATCACATTGGATCTATAGTGATTAGACAGCCAACATGGCGTAGATCACATCACCAATTGCTATCMGCAGAATGGTCCATTCCCATGAAAATCACTGAGCACGATGCGTTGAAGGCGAGTTCGACGCACGCGGCACGGGACCCGCGCTACAGCCGTTCCGTGTGTCAGCTCMTGTTCGCCCCAGTGGCGGCGGTACCGATCKGCCACTGGCGGCAGATTTTCGGTGTCACTGCTCCTGCGTGGACGGGCATTCCCCGCACCGCCCACCCCTAATCGGAGAATTCCACCCGCCATCCGCACAAGCATTCGATGTTGCCGGGTGGGTGGAAATCCATCCAGATTCCCGCGCCGCAACGTGCCCGGCAATGATGCCCGAGCTGCGGACCGGCCCCTAATTCCATCCGGGAGCATTTCCATGTCCAAGCAATCACTACACACGCCCATCACAGCGGCAGCTACCGCTACCGCAGTGTCCAAGCCCCGCGGCAAGGCCCGCTGGAGCATAGCTCTGCTGATGGGCTTCGGCATTCTCATCAACTACATAGACCGGCTGTCCATATCGGTCACCCAGACTCCGCTTTCCCATGAATTCGGCCTGACTTCCACCGAATTTGGCGTGCTGTCATCCGCCTTCCTGTGGTCATATGCGCTCATGCAGATTCCCTCCGGCATGCTTTTGGACCGCTTCGGCGTCAAGAAGATCTGGGGGGCCAGCGCAGTACTGTGGTTCATCGCATCGGTACTGACTGCAATTGCCTCAGGCGCATGGATCATCATCTTGGCCCGTGTGCTGCTCGGTGTCGCCGAGGCTCCGGCCTTCCCCGGGGCCATGAAGGCCACCGGACTGTGGTTTCCTCGAACCGAACGCGGACTGTGTACCGCCATCTTCGACAGCGGCACCCGCCTGGCAAACGTTCTGGGCTTGCCCTTGATCGCCTTCACAGTGGCCACCTGGGGCTGGCGCGAAGCCTTCTGGGTACAAGCCGTGTTGTCACTGGTCTTCCTGGCCGTCTTTGTGTGGAAATACAGCGGACCTCAGGCGCGGCTGCGCAAAGGCCGCATGACCCAGGAAGAATACAACTACATCGTCGACGGCGGTGCATCATCCGAGTCCGTCCGTCCCAAGAGTGACCTGGCCACGGTCGGATACCTGCTGCGCCAACGTAAGGTCTGGGGTCTCTCGCTGGGCCTGGCCGGTGCCGGATATGTACTCTGGATGCTGCTGACCTGGCTGCCCGGCTACATGCAAACCAGCATGAATCAAAGCATCCTGCAAAGCGGAATCTACGCGGCCGTACCCGCCTTGGCCATGTTCGTCTCGGAGTTGGCCATCGGCGGCTGGTGGGTCGACCGCGTGATCGGCCGCGGCGCCAACCCCGACAAGGTCCGCAAGGGAGTCATCGTCGTCGGCATGCTCGTCGCACTGCTGACGGTGGGCGCCGCATTCAGTGACACCCCGACATCAGCCATCATCTGGATTGCTGCCGGCAGTGCGGGCATCGCCCTGGTCTATGTCACYAGCAACTCGCTCCCGGCCCTGATTGCACCGGAGGGCAGTGCCGGGTCGCTGGCCGCGATCGTCAACTGCGTGAATCTGCTCGCCGGCGTGGCCGCGCCGATCGTGACCGGGCTGGTCGTTGACCTCACCGGCAGTTTCACCTTCGCCTTCATCATCGGCGGCGTTGCCCTGATCGGCGGCCTGGCCTCTTATGTCTTGCTCATGGGCAAGCTCGAGCCAATCCCGGCGAGGGGTGTCGTGCAGGACTCCGCTGTCTGATCCGCATCGCGGCAGAATGCCCGTCGCCGACCAGGATCACTCTGGTCGGCGGCGGGCATTCTGCGTGGCGAGGCGCGGAATGCCCCGGCTCGAGGAGGCGTATGCCGCGATGTATGGCCGTGGCCGGCGGGTGCGCGGGCTGACCGCGGAGGAGGAACCCGAGCGGCAGATCACCACCATGACCCAGTAACCTCAACATGCTGCCTGTGCTCGAGGTCGAGCCCGCCTGAGGCCTGCTCGCGAGACACCGCGCAGTTCCGAGCACAAAAACGTACGGCCCTGCTCCCGGAGTCCGGGGAGCAGGGCCGTACGGGTTTGGAGATCCGGAGGTTACTCCGGAACGACCAGGGCGGGGGTGTCCTTCCGKATGGTTTCGCCGCGGAAGAAGCCCGGATGCTTTTTCGAGGCGAKGAGCATGACCACGACGCCGAGGGCGAGGATGCCGATCCCCAGGATGAACACCAGGCCCACGCCGAAGACCTCCGAGCCGCTACCGAATTCCGGCGACCAGCTGTCCACCGCGGTCTGGAAGAAGACCACAGTGAGGACCAGGCCGCCCACCACCGGGAACAGGAGCCGCATAAAGAAGTTGCGGACGCTGGAGAACAGGCTGTGGCGGAAGTACCACGTGCAGGCGAATGCCGTGAGGCCGTAGTAGAAGCAGATCATCAGGCCCAGGGCCATGATGGTGTCGTTCAGCACGTTCTCGCTGACCACCTTCATGACGGCGTAGAAGCCGCCGGAGATCACGCCGGCCAGGATCGTGGCGTAGCCGGGAGATCCGAAGCGCTTGCTGACCGTCGCGAAGCGCGGCGGGAGCGCGCCGTAGTGGCCCATCGCGAGCAGGCTGCGGGCGGGGGAGGCCATGGTGGACTGCAGGGACGATGCGGTGCCGGAGAGCACGGCCAGGGACATCAGGATGGCCAGCGGGCCCATGACGGGGGAAGCCAGTGCTGCAAAGATGTTCGACTGGTTGTCCGGGTTGTTGAGGCCAATGCCGTCGGTTCCGGTGCCGGCCACCATCATGGTGGCCACGATCGCGACGAGGTAGAGGGCCAGGACGGCGACCGCCGTCGTGGTTCCTGCCCGGCCCGCGGTGCCCTTGCCGCCCTTGGTTTCCTCGTTCACGGTGAGGCAGACGTCCCAGCCCCAGTAGACGAAGACGGCCAGGGACATGCCGGCGGTGAACTGCTCGAAGCTGCCGATCTTCAGCGGGTTGAACCAGTCCCAGCTGAAGGCGATGGAGGTGCCCGCATCACCCGACGCGGCGTGAGTGAGCGCCATGACGACGAAGATGCCCAGGACCAGCACCTGGAATCCGACCATGGTGTACTGCACGAGCTTGGTGGCGTGCAGGCCGCGGTAGCTGACCCAGACGGMGAGTGCGACAAAGACGAGGCACGTAATGATGTTCACGGCCGTGTTGGAGGTCAGGTCCGCGAGGTCGGGGTTGTTGAACATCTGGGCCAGGAAGAGATAGAAGAAGTCCACCGCGACGCCGGCGAGGTTGGACAGGACGATGATGTTGGCGGCCAGCAGCCCCCAGCCTCCCATCCAKCCGACGAACGGCCCGAACGCCTTCGTGGCCCACGTGAAGGTGGTGCCGCTGTCCGGGGAATCGKCGTTGAGCTCGCGGTAGGCGAACGCCACCAGGATCATGGGGATGAACGCGACGATGAAGATCGCCGGCAGCTGCAGGCCGACGGCGCCGACGGCGGGACCCAGTGAACTGGTGAGGCTGTAGGCCGGTGCCACGGAGGAAATGCCCAGGACGACGACGGCGAGCAGGCCMAGCTGGCCGCCCTTGAGTCCCTTGCCGGTGATGCCGTGCTTGGAACCGGCCGGATCGACGACGTCGTGCGCGGTGGTGATGCCGTCTTCGCGGCCGATAGTTTGACTCATTGGTGACCTGTTTTCTGGGAAACGGATGGTTGCTGTTGGGTGCTGCCGTGGATGCAACCGCCGCGGGCGAAGAGGCGGCATGCGTCGAAGATGTMGATCATGGCTACTCCAGTGAGACGGGCATCACATAAATGAACTGTGTTCATTTAGTATTGGGGCGATCCCGGCGCGGGGCAAGACCTAATATGAATAAAGTTCATTTATTTATTCGGCGCTGGCCTGCGCCTGCGGCAGGGCAGGGCCCCTCCCCGGGGCGCGGGCCGTAAGGCCCTAGACCATGGAATGGACACAGCAGACTCTGGGCGTATGACTGAAACGAACCCGGGGCCGGCTCCGGACATCAAGACGGCCCAACTCAAGGAGCAGCCGACGGCGGTGGTACGCGAGACCGTCCCGATGAACGCGCTCCGTGACTTTTTTGGCCGTGCCTTCGGCGCCGTCACGGGCGCGGTCCAGGCGCAGCATGTCCAGTTGGCCGGACCCCCGTTCGCGCTCTACCGGGGGATGCCGACCGACGTCGTCGACGTCGAGGCGGGGTTCCCACTCGCCGCGCCCTTCACGAACGCCGGCGGTGAGGCCACGACGGTCATCGCCGGGACTCTCCCCGCGGGCCAGGCATATGAGGCGCTGCACATTGGCTCCTATGAATCGCTGCAGCACACCTACGGGGCGATCATGGAGCGGATGCGGGAAGACGGAGTGAGTCCGGGGGAGGCAATGTGGGAGTACTACCTTAGCGATCCGGGCGCTGAACCGGACCCGGCAAAATGGCAGACCCTCGTTGTCTGGCCGGTCGCCTGAAATGCCTGCCGGAACAACCGCCGGAACAACCCCCGGAAGGGCGTACGGAACAGCGTCTGGAAGAGAGCGGCCGGCGCTGTCGGCGCCGTGTCCAGGGCGCTGTTTAGGGCGCTGTTTAGCACACTGTTTACGGGCTTCGCCCGTGGCTTCCGGTGCCGCGAATGACTCATAGTGTCTGATTGGCCACACTATTCTTCAACTCCATGCATAATGTCCTAAACTGCTTCACTGAGGTGCCTGAAATGGCGCTGCGCAGCAACGAAAGTGAACCCCGATATGGCTACCGATTACGACGCCCCACGCAAGACAGAAGAAGAGTCTCCCGCTGAGTCACTGGAGGCCCTCCAGGCGTCCCGCGGTGGTGGCGCCCAGACCGCTGTGATCGACGTCGACGAGAACGACACCGCGGAAGGCATCGATCTTCCGGGTGCCGATCTGTCCGGCGAAGAGCTGACCGTCATTGTTGTTCCCGAACAGTCCGATGAATTCACGTGCTCCTCCTGCTTCCTGGTCCGTCACCGGTCCCAAGTGGCCCGCGAAAAGAACGGCATGAAGTACTGCCGCGACTGCGAAGGCTAAGAAACCAGCTGGCAGTCTGGCTGCTCCCCGCAGCGGCTGACACAACGCTGATGGCCCAAGACTGATGGCCCAGTGAAGCCACTTGAGGCGCCGGACCCGCAAGGGTGCCGGCGCTTCGCCGTTCCCGGCGTGGACCGCCGCTCGGCCTGCGATGAGGCCTGGGCCTTCGTTGGTGACATCAGTCCGTGACCAGCAACGCGTCACGTTAACAGTTGGGCGCCGAAACGGTCGAGGGCCTCGCCCGCAGGTTCGGGCCCGCCTACGCTGAGAGGGTCTGATCGTGCTGGCTGTTCAGCMAGTTTCAGGGGGTGGCGGCTTTGAAAAAGACCCAGGTGAAAAAGACCCGGTTGAAGAAGATCCAAGCGTTGCTTGGGGCACTGCTGATGGCTGTGGGCCTCGGAGTGCTGGCGCCGTCCCCGGCCGCCGCGGACCMCTACTGCGGCCTGGTCTGGGGTTMACTGCTCAAGACGGATCCGGCCATGAGCCAGGCCGGGGTGGTCAACGTCCGGACCGGACAGCATTACTGTTTTGACCGGCTGGTCATTGACCTCAACGGTCCCGTGGCCGGCTACACAGTGCGCTACGTTCCCCAGGTGGTGCAGGACGGGTCCGGGCTGCCGGTTCCGCTGCGGGGTCAGGCTTTCATTCAGCTCACAGTCAACGCGCCGGCCTATGACGACGCCGGCAACCCCACCTACAACCCGGCGAACAAGAATGAACTCTCCAACGTATCCGGGTATCAGACGTTCCGGCAGGTGGCGTGGGCGGGCAGCTTCGAGGGCTACAGCAGCCTCGGGCTGGGGGTCCGCGCGCGGCTGCCGTTCCGGGTCCTTACCCTGCCCGGCCCGGGCTCCGGCTCACGGCTCGTGGTGGACGTCGCGCACTTCTGGTAAGCCCGACGGCGTCGGGCCGCTTTGAGCGGCAGGCCCGCCAGCGGCTGATTGCAGAGAGTCGATTTCKGCCCGGAGCGGGTAGTCCCGGCCGTCCAGCACGAGCTGCGTGCAGCGTCCCGTGCCGCGGTTGAGAATGATCGGAGCCATGAGGTTGACCGTCGTGGAACCGGGGGCATGGTTGACCACGATCAGCACCTGGGGTGCCTCCCGCTCGTCGAGCCCGAGAGCCTCCAAGGAGGCTGCCGGGATCGGCGGAGCGTAGCTCGGCGCGAACACAGCGGCATCGGCCACGAACAGCCGCACCGGGGTGGAAGCGGCCTCCAGCGCGAACAGCCCAGTCGCGCCCTGGACGCTCCGAAGCGAGAAGTCGTGCAGATCCTCAAAGCCCGGCATGGGCGCGGTGAACGTGACGGGCAGGCTGGCGACGGGGGTGTCCATGACGGGGGTGCTCACCGCAGGAAGTCCATCAGGGTGGGCTGCAGGACCCGGGCCGTCGCGGCGAGGGCCACCTGATAGTTGGTTTCCTRAAGTTTCAGGTCCATGATGACGCTGCCAAGATCTGCCTTCTCAATGCCCGTCTTCTGTACATCCAAGGTGGCCTCCAAATCTGTGTTGAMGCTGCTGGCGCGGTCCAGCTGGGCTTGGCGTGTTCCGACCTCCGCGCGCCCGGTGACGATGTTCTGGACGCCGGTCGTGAGCTGGCCCGCCAGCGCGGTCACGTCCGTGTTGTTCCGCAGTCCGTCGACGATCCCGCTGACGGTCTGGAAGATCGAGGAGGGGCCGTCGCCGAAGATGGCCGCGCCRTCGGCATCCACCCGGACGGTCTGGGTATCACTGATGCGGCGTTMCACGGAGCTGTTGGCAACGCCGTTGAAGGTGGGMGGGTTGCCGGCAGTGAACGCGCTGGCGGCGTCCGAGCTTCCGGCAAAGATGTTKCGGCCCAGGTGCTTGCTGTTGGCGATCGACAGCAGGTCCTTGTTCAGGCCTTCCAGCTCGAGGGCGATCGCGTCCCTGCCCGTCTGGTTGAGTGTTCCGTTGCCGGCCTGGACGGTGAGGTCCTGCATTTTGTGGACCACGTTGGTGGCCTGCGACAGGGCTGAGTCGGCTGCCGTGAGCCAGCTGTCAGCGTCGTCGATATTCCGGCCGTACTGGGCGGCGGCGGCGATCCGGGAGCGGGTCTGGAGGGCCTGGGCCGTGGCTGCGGGATCGTCCGAGGGCCGGGAGAGCTTGTTCAGCG
Source organism: Arthrobacter sp. 10T413_2 (assembly GCF_056394205.1). NCBI lineage: Bacteria > Bacillati > Actinomycetota > Actinomycetes > Micrococcales > Micrococcaceae > Arthrobacter > Arthrobacter sp. 10T413_2. Next base: position 42,924 of record NZ_JBFTHK010000001.1, read on the forward strand.
TGCCGGCCTTGTCCTGCAGCTCGGCGAGCTTGGACTGCTGTGCCTGGAGGTTGCGCTGGGCGGCAGAGGTCATGGTCAGGTTTGTTACCCGGTTCAGCATGGCTACCTTCCTACCAGTCCGGTGTGGTTGATCAAAACATCCAGGGCTTCGTCCACGGCTGTCATGACCCGGGCGGCGGMCTGGTAGGCGTGCTGGTTGGTGAGCAGGCTGAAGTTTTCCTCGTCCAGGCTGACGGACGCGGACGACGCGCGGTTGGTGAGGGCGGACGACTCCGAAGCGGTGGTCAGCGACTCATGCTGCTGGGCGCCCCGCGACTGGACGCCGATTCCCGTCACCACGCCGGCCCAGAGGCTGTCCGGGGAGCCGGGGCCCGTGCCGAGCTGGGAGATTTTGTCCGCCACACTGTTGTCCAGCTTCCCTGCGCCGGCGCCAATGCCAATAGCGCTGACGTCCTGGGGCAGCACGGCGAGACTTAACGCCGCMGGCATGCCCGAGGCGGGGCTGAAGAAATCGCCGGCCACGGCCCCGGTGGAAGTCTGGGCGCCGTTGTGAAGTGCGTTGACGGCGTCCCGCAAATTTCCGGCAAACGTGTTGTACGACGCCGCCGCCTCGGCGATCGCGCCGCCGGTGCCGTTGCTGCTTGCCGGCGCCAGGACGGACAGCGCGCCGGCGATTTCGCCGTCGGTGACCGGTACAGCCTGGCCAGGCCGGTCGGCCCATTCAAGCTGGACCGAGGACCCAAGCGAATCCCCGGACTGGGTGCCCGAGAGGGCCAGGGCCCTGACGGACGTTCCCATGACAAGGGCGTTGCCGCCGACATGGATGTCCACCGTGCCGTCTGCCTGTTCGCGCACGGTCCCGCCGGTCAGCCGGGAGATCGTTTCGGTGAGCTTGGCGCGCGCGTCGATGAGCTCGTTGGCCGAACCGCCCGCTGCGGTAGTGGAACGAATGGTGGCGTTGTAAGCGGCCACTTGAGCGGCCGCGGCGTTGACGGCGTCGACGTTGTCCTGGGCCTGCCCGCGAACGCTGCTCCATTGCGCGGTGAGCGACTGGTAACCGGACGAGATCTTTGCGGTGAGCTCATTGCCGGCCTGCAGGAGCTGCCCCGCCGGAGCGGTTTCCCCGGGCTGGTTGGCCGCGCCCTGCCAGGCGGACCAGAACGTCTGCAGGGATGCGGAGATCCCGTTGTCGCCTGGTTCCTGCAGGATCCCCTCGATGCCCTGGAGCACGGAGGACCGGACGCTGGCGAAGCCGGCCTGGGCTCCCGCCGAGCGGACGCCGGCATCCAGGAAGCTGCTGCCGAGCCGGGCAATGCCGTCCACGGAAACACCGTTGCCGGACTCCGGGCGGCCTKAGCCGAAAAGACCCGGGGTCGGGGCAGCAATCGAGGACTGCTGCACGCGCTGCCGGGTGTAGCCCTCGGTGGCCGCGTTGGCGATGTTCTGGCCGGCGACGTTCAGGCCCTGCTGGGCGGCGGTCAGCCCTCGGTAGGCGGTATTCAGGGCGCCAAAGGTGCTCATGGTCGCTTCCTTAGAATTGCTTGTCGAAGAGGCGGGAGCCGGCGGTTTCCCCGGTCTTGCCATGGGCGTCGTAGGTGCCGGCGGCCKCGGCGGGCCGGAGATCGGCCAGGGACTCCTGGGTGGAGCGGACTGCGGTGCGTAGGTACTGCTCGTTGGAGTCGCGCAGTTCCTTGATGAGGGCCGTCTGGCGGGTCAGTGCGGCCAGGTGCGCGGTCAGGACTTCGGACCAGGCACCCTCCGGGGCCGCSGCAGCCAGCTCGCCGAGGGACGCGTCCGACGGTAAACCCCAGGTTTCGGCCACGACGGCGGCCTCGATGGTGCGCGCCAGGCTCGCCTTGGAGAGGTGTTCGAGAACCTGCTCGACTTCTTTGGTGCCGTGAGCCAGCCAGCGGGATTTGCCTGAGGTGAGGAGCAGTTGCTCTTCCTCCAGCTTGAAAGTGAGAACGTCCAGGAGTTCACGCTCCCGCCACAGCAGGGCTGAAAGTTCGTGGATGGCCATGTTCGGGACGGCTCCCTCATGTGTGAATGTAGCGGGCGACAGGTGCGGTGGTGCCGGGGTGGCCGATTAATCGTGCGGACGATTCAGCCACCAGCAGGGTTCGTAGAAACTATCGGCAGGGCTGCGGGATGCGTTAGCAGCAATGAGGCGGATAAGAGAGGCGTTCGTGGCAGACGGATAAGAGCGCGGCCAGGAGCCCGTGAAGTGGGAAAACTTTTTTCGGATTCCCCTTACCTGACTTATCCGCCGGGCGATAACTACTCCTGAAGGCCCACGGATGGGCCGTCGCTTACAGTCCCACTCACGGAGGAAACACCATGGGCATGATGATTAACACCAACACGATGGCGAACAACGCCTACCGCAACCTCAACAACACCCAGGACGTTGTGTCGAAGTCGATGGAGAAGCTTTCCAGCGGCCTGCGCATCAACCGTGCTGCTGATGATGCTGCCGGCCTCTCCATCTCTGAAGGCCTGAAGTCCCAGGTCACCGGTTCGGCGCAGGCTTCACGCAACGCCCAGGACGKCATCAGCGTCATCCAGACCACTGAAGGCGCCCTGACCGAAGTCCACTCGATCCTGCAGCGCATGCGTGACCTCGCTGTCCAGGGCGCTAACGACACCAACAACGTGGCTGCCCGCAACGCCATCAAGGGTGAAGGCGACTCGCTGGGCAAGGAACTGGACCGCCTCACCAAGTCCACGAACTTCAACGGCATCGACCTGCTCCAGGGTGCTGCTGGCAACAGCGGCGCTACCCTGAGCATCCAGGTCGGCACCGGCGGCACCGCCAACGACAAGATCGACATCACCCTCGGTGACGTTCCCACCGCCGTTGGCACGCTGGCTGGCGCTGCCGCTTCTGCAGGCTTCCTGGTCGACACCGCGGCGAACGCCCAGACCACGATCGGCACCATCGACACCGCCATCGCTGCTGTCTCCGCTCAGCGCGCAGACCTGGGTGCAACCCAGAACCGCCTGGAACACGCCACCAAGACCCTCCAGGTCTCCGGCGAGAACCTGTCGGCCGCTGCGTCCCGCATCACCGACACCGATATGGCTCAGGAAATGGTCAAGTTCACCAAGGCCAACATCATGTCCCAGGCCGGTACGGCAATGCTGGCTCAGGCCAACCAGTCCGGCCAGGGCGTTCTGTCGCTCCTGCGCTAGTCAATATCGGAACCGTAACAACGGATTCCATGGTCGCCTGTGGCGGTTAGGTCGGGCCCATCCCGCCTGACCGCCACTGGCGTCTGACCTACGCCGCCGGTCACGGCCCCAAACTTTCCGGAAGGAACCCCTGTGGGAACAGCAATCGACGGACTGTCCAGCGGCCTGGACACAACGTCCATGATCAACTCCCTCATGGCCGTMGAGGCACTGCCGCAGACGCAACTGAAGACGAAGCTGGCCTCCGACCAGTCGATGATCACATCGCTGCAGGGCCTCAACACCCGTCTGACGCTCCTCAACAGCACCGCCTCCGGAGATGCCACCGTCAATGCGCTGAACCTGTTCACCGCGAGCACCTCGGCGCCGTCCCTCGCCGCCACCGMGAACACCTCTGCGGCGGCCGGGTCCCTCGATGTCACGGTCACCAAGCTCGCCCAGACCCAGGTCGATGTCACCGCAGCGATGGCTTCGTGGCCCGTCGATGCCGGGGGAGCACCCGCGAAGCTGACAATCGTCGATGGCACAGGCAAACAGACCGAGATCGCCCCGGCCTCCACGTCGCTCGACGACGTCGTCACCGCCATTAACGCCGCTTCCGGAGGCGCCGCCGCGGTGAAAGTCCCGGCCGGCAATGGCACTTACCGCCTCCAGCTCACCGCGGCCKCGTCCGGCGCAGCCGGCGCGTTTCAGATCTACCAGGGCAGCGCAGCGGACGTCACTGCCGGCACCGCCACGGACCTGATGTCTGATCCTGCCGCAGCCGTCGTGAGGACCGCCCAGGACGCCGAAGCCGTCCTGTACGCAGGCACCGCCGCCGAGCAGAAGATCACCTCGGCAACCAACACTTTCACCAACCTGCTCCCCGGCGTTTCGGTMACTGCGACGGCTGTCAGCGCCGCACCGGTAACCGTGACCGTAGCCAGCGACACCGCGGCGATATCCCAGAAGGCATCGGATCTCGTCAAAGCTGTCAATGATGCACTCGGCTTCATCTCCGACAACAGCTCCGTCACCACCACCACAACCGCGGACGGAACCTCGGCAGCCAAAGGCGGAATCTTTACCGGCAACTCCAGCGTCCGCGCCGTCGGCGATGCCCTGCTCACGGCAATGGTGGCCCCGGTCAACGGCAAGTCCCCGTCCGAGTACGGGATCGTGATCACCCGCGATGGGAACTTCACCTTCGATAAGGACAAGCTGGCGGCGGCGATGGCGAGCGACCCGGCCGGGACCAGTGCCGCGCTCCAGACAATTGCCTCGCGCGTTGCCACCTCGACGAGCAACGCCACAGACCCGGTCCAGGGTTCCGTGACGTCCCTCATCAAGGGTCAACAATCGGAGGTCGCTGACCTGAACGACCAGATCTCCAACTGGGATACGCGGCTGACAAACCGMCGGGCGACCCTTCAGGCCCAGTTCACCAATATGGAAGTTCTGCTGGGTGGGCTGAAGGCGCAGTCATCCTGGCTTACGGGCCAGCTTGCCGGGCTCTCCACGTCGTCCTCGAGCGGAAACTAGCCAATGTCCAGCACCGCTGTCCATCGCCGGGGCCMGGACCGCCCGCTCGATGGCACCCCGGGGATCGCCGATACCAGGGCAGTTTGGACCGCGATCCTGGACCGGCTCGAGGCTGACATTGCGGTGGCCTTTTCAGGTGTGGAACCCGAACCGTGGGCACCTCCCGCTTTACCGGGCCCCATCCCGGCCGAGCTGGAAGACCGTGCGCGCCGGGTCCTGAATGCTCAAGAGGAAAGCATTGCCATCCTCACGAAGACCAGACAGGTCGCCGCAGCGCACCTGGAGGCTCTCAACTTAGTCCCGGCATCGACCGGAGCAGGCCACGCACTGCTCATTGACGTCCGGGGCTGACATGACCTTCCGTGTCGAGGTGACCGCGTCTCATGGGAACCCGCAGGAGATAGTCCGGCATTTTTTGCTAACGCATGACCCCTCGCATGCCGAGAGCAGATGGTAAGCAGGGATTACCCGAAGCACGGTCACGGAATCGGCCGTGTTGTTCCTACCCGGAAGGCAGGCCGCTATGTCCCATGTGTCCTCCTCGCAGAAGGTTTTCGTGTGGCCTTTCACCACCATCACCATCAAAAGCGAGAGCAACGTCGTCACGGTCACGCCGGCGACCAGTTCCATTGACGACGTTGCCGCCGCGGTCAACGGCGCAAATGCCGGCGTTACGGCCAGTAAGGTGGCTGCCGGCGGCGGCCAGTACCGGCTGGAATTTGCGGCATCCAAATCCGGTGCGGCTGCAACGCTCGTCCCCGACGTGAACGGAAAGAGCGCCCACGTAAAATTCGGCGAGCAGGCCGGTGCTTCGGCGGACCTTCCTGCCGGCTGGGACAGCGGGCTTGTCGCCCGAAAGTCCGTTCTGCAGCGTTCGCAGGCCGCACTCGAAGTGTCACTCAGTGAAATTAAGTCCCAGTCTGCCTGGCTCTCCTCGCAGATCTTCGGTCCCTCCACAGGAAGCACACCAGCATGACCACCACAAGCTTTGGAAGCGCAGCCCAACGGAACCAGTATTTGGCGGATTCTGTGCTCTCCGCTCCTCCCGCACGCCTCCTGACCATGCTCTACGACCGCCTTCTGCTGGATCTTGGCCGGGCCGAGACGGCCCAACAAGGCGCCAATTGGCCGGTCGCCACGGAAAACCTCCTGCATGCACAGGCCATCATTGCTGAATTGACCTCGTCTTTGAAGGTCGATGCCTGGGACGRTGCCGACGGACTCCTCGGCATTTACAACTACGCCTTTACCGCGCTGGTTAATGCCAACCTCCAGCGCGATCCGGCCCTCACGCGGGAGGCGATTGAGCTCCTGGAACCCCTGCGCCAGGCCTGGCATGAAGCCGCCGCGTCCGTTCCCGCGCCGCCGGCAGTCCCCTCCGCAGCGGCTGCACCCGCCTTTGCCGGCACCGGGGCCTGGAACGCCCAGCCGGGAACAGGTGGCGGGAGCCTCGGTTTTGGCTAACCAGACCGACACGGAGTCCGGCCTGGGGGAAGCGGGATCCACCAACGCCGCATCCTTTCCTGCGGAGGCCATGCCCGTCGACGCGGGCTTGGCCGCCTGGATGGCTGTCTTGGACGTGCTTGAAATGGCGGTCCAGGCTGCCGAGCGCACCCTGAAGGATCCGCTGGGGCCGCTTGCCATAGCAGCAGGGTCCGTCGCGGAGCCCCGGGCGGAAAAACGCTGGTCCCCGCCGTCGTTGCCCGGGCCGCTGCCGGCCGCAGCACGTCGCCGCGCCGTCGCCTTGKCCGCGGCCCAGGAACGCGTTGCCCTCAGGCTGGAGGAAGCCCGGCAGGACATGGCCCGGCAGCTTCAGGCGGTGTCCTCAGTGCCGGGCGTCGGAGACCCGTCCGGTGCGATCTACCTCGACGTGAACGGCTGAAGTTTCCTCGGCCCGAATCTTTCGGATAACAGTCGCTTTTTCTCCTAACGCGGCGCTGACCAGTGCCGATAACCACTGTAAGAGCACGGATCGCTCGTTTACCGGCCACGGATTGGCCACCCTCACCTTTCCCAGGCAGGACTCTGTGCTCGAATCCGTGACTTCCGCCGCCCTGGCCAGCGCCATGGACGGGTTGGCATTGCGCCAGCGCACTATCGCGAACAACATCGCTAACGTCAACACACCGAATTACCACGCGAAGCGCGTCAGCTTCGAGGACGCCCTGGCGGCGTCAGTGCAGTCCGGGGACGGCCACGTGCAGGCAACGACGGCGGAATCCCTGGAACCGACCCAGCTGAACGGCAACAACGTCAACCTGGACACCGAGACCCTGTCGAACATCGACACCGTGCTGCGCTTCCAGTTCGCCGCCCGCGCCGTCAATAACGAATTCACCGCCATACGCTCCGCCCTGAGGACCAGCTGATGACCTTCGACATGATCGGCATCGCCGKCTCCGCCCTCACCGTCCACCGCAAGTGGCTCGATGCTGTCTCGGACAACCTCGCCAACATGAACAACGCCTCCGCCACCAGCGGCCCTGCTTTTCAGGCCCGGTACGTCGAGGCCGCCGAAGGGTCGGACGGCTCCGGCGTGTAYGTCAAGAGCACCCAGCTCGGCAGCGCCGCGGGCCGGATCGTTTACCAGCCGGACCACCCGTTGGCTGATGCCAACGGCAACGTGAAGTACCCGGACATCGACATGGCCGAACAAATGGGCGCGCTCATCATCGCCMAGCGCGGCTACCAGGCCAACGCGCAGGTGGTGGACCGCGCCCGCGAAACGTACACGGCCGCCCTTGAGATTGGRCGCTCCTAATGACTGTTGCCCCCATCGCCMCCGTCCAGGGTGTCCTGCCGACCAATTACGTCGGCGGCGCCAGCCCTGTCGCCGGCACGGACGGCTCCGCCTTCGCCAGCTCCCTCACCGGTGCGGTGGACAACCTCCAGCAGCTGCAGTCGACGTCGAACCAGCTGGCTGTCTCCGCCGTCACCGGCAACCTGGACGACATCCACAACGCCACGCTCGCCGCCACCCGCGCCCAGGTCACGCTGGAACTCATGTCCACGGTGCGCAACAAKGGCGTTKACGCGTTCAACGAGATCATGAGGATGCAGGCCTGATGCCTCCGCAGATAACCGCGTTCTTCCAGCGTGTCGGCACGGGCCTGAAGAGCTTCACCGCCGGCCAGCGCACCCTCGCCGTGATCGGTGCTGCCCTGCTGGTGGTGGGCATCGTGGCCCTGTCCGCCTGGCTCACCCGCCCGGCCCTGACCCCGCTGTTCTCCGGCCTGAAGAGCACCGATGCCAGCGGAATCGTGGATCAGCTCAAAAAGGACAACGTTCAGTACGAACTCAGCGACGGCGGCGCCACCATCCTGGTCCCGCAGGACAAGGTCTACGACGAGCGGCTCAAGGCGGCCTCCGCCGGCCTGCCGACCGCCGCAGCAACCGGGTACTCCCTGCTGGACAAGATGGGCGTGACGTCCTCGGAATTCCAGCAGTCCGTCACCTACAAGCGGGCGCTCGAAKGGGAACTCGCCAGCACGATMGAAGCCATGGACGGTGTGAAAACCGCCGCCGTCCGGCTCGCCATCCCGGAAAAGACCGTCTTTGTGTCCAAGACCCCCGACACCACGGCCTCGGTCTTTGTAGAAACCGCCGCGGGGACCACACTCTCCAGCGACAAAGTGCAGGCCATCGTCCACCTGACCTCCGCCGCGATCGAGAACCTCAAACCGGACAACGTGTCGGTGGTCGACTCCCAGGGCAACGTGCTCTCCACTGTCGGCGGGGGCGCCACAGGCTCGACCTCCAAGCAGGCCAGCGACTACCAGAACCGTACGTCCRACGCCGTGAAGGCAGTCCTGGACCGAGTGGTGGGCCCCGGGAATTCCACGGTAGCGGTCGCCGCCGACGTCACCGGGGAATCCGCGCAGCAGACGAGCGAAACGTTCTCCAACACCGCCGGCGCCCTGCCGCTGAGCGAATCATCCAAGACGGAGACATACACGGGAACCGGGGGAGGGGCCGCGGGCGTCCTCGGCCCGGACAACATCGCCGTTCCCGGCGGCACCAGTGGCAACGGCAACTTCGATTCCACCACCGAGACCAAGAACAACGCCGTCAACAAGGTCACCGAGGACCGGGTCATCCCGGCGGGAGCCGTCAAACGCCAGACCATTTCCGTGGCGGTCAGCCAGGCGGCCGCCAACGGCCTGAACCTCGTGTCGCTCAAGAACCTCGTCACCTCCGCAGCCGGCGTCGATGCCACTCGCGGCGACGTCGTCACCGTTGAGGTGGTGCCGTTCAGCACCGCGGCCGCCGATGACGCCGCCAAAGCACTTGCCGAGGCCCAGGCGAACGCGGAAGCCGAAAGGCAGGCCGCTTTCTTCGGAACCCTCGTCACGGCCGGCAGCATCCTGCTCGGCCTGCTGATCCTGGCCCTGGTGGTCACGATCATCCTGCGGCGCCGCCAGAAACGCGAGCCCGTTGACCTCGGTGAACGCCTGGACCTGGACATCATGCCGGTGGTCGCGCCCGTCACCGCCCTTCCGCCGGCCCCGGCGACGTCGGCGATCCCGATCACCGCCCTGCCTCCGCTTCCGGGACCGACCACCGAGCAGTTGGAGTCCGAGCAACGCCGGCTGGAGATCGACAACATGGTCCCCCCCAACCCGGAGCGGGCCGCAGACTACCTGCGCAGCCTCATGGATGACAGGCAGCCGGCATGAAACCAGCCGATACCGTCCTGACCGGCACCCAGCGCGCCGCCGTCGTCCTGATGCAGATGAGCCCCGAGAACGCCGCCAAGGTCATGGCCCAGCTCACTGACACGGAGGCGGAGGAGATTGCCGCCGAGATCGTCAAGCTCCGCAAGGTGGACCCGGACGTCGCCGAACAGATCATGAAGGACTTCCACCAGGCCGCGCAGACCAACTCCCGCCAGGCCCGGGGCGGCCGGGAACTCGCCGAAGGCCTGCTCGAGGCGTCCTTCGGCTCGGAAAAGGCCGCCGGACTCATCAACCGCCTCACTGTCAACATGGCCGGCAAGTCCTTCGAGTTCCTCGAAGACATCGAGCCCGTGCAGATCCTGGCCCTGATCGACGGCGAACTGCCGCAGACCATCGCCCTGGTTCTGGCCCACCTCAGCCCGCGCAAGGCCTCGGCCGTCATGTCCGGGCTGCCCGGTTCGCTGCGCGCCGACGTCGCGCTCAGCATCGCCACCATGGGATCCGGCGCGCCCGAGGCGATCGGCATCGTGGCCGATACCCTCAAGCTTCGCGGCGGCGCCGCCGTATCCCAGCAGGCCTCAAAGGTGGTGGGCGGCATCCAGCCGCTGCTGGAGATCATCAACCGGACCGACGCCGGCACGGAACGGTCTGTGCTGGACGGCCTGGACTTGCTCGACCCCGACCTCGCGGTGGAGATCCGCGCCCAGATGGTGACGTTCGACGACATCGTGAAACTGGAACGCCGCGACGTGCAGCTGGTKCTCCGCGGCCTCGACKCCTCTGTCCTGGCGATCGCCATGAAGGGCGCCTCCGAAGCGGTCCTGGAAACCATCACCACCAACGTCTCCGGGCGCAACCTCGAAATCCTCGAATCCGAGATCGCTGCCMTTGGCCCGCTGCGTGCCTCGCAGATCGAAGAGGCCCGCGCCGCCGTCGTCCGGTCCATCCGCGAGCTTGAGGCCGAAGGCCAGGTCACCATCCAGCGCGGGGACGAAGAAGACTATGTCTACTGACAGCGGCGCGGCCCCTGCCCCGGCGCGCGTCGTGTTTCCCTCGCTGCGGGCGAACGGGCCGGCCGCCGAACAGGCCGGCTACACCGAGGGTCACGCCGCAGGCTACGCCGCCGGCGTGCGGGCCGCCGCGAAGGAACAGCGCCGCTGGCGGGACCGCATGGCCGCCGAACAGGCCGCCTCCCTGGCCGCCGGGCAACAGGACCTGGACCGTGCCGTGCGCGCCCTGGCCGTCGCCCGGAACGACTTCGCGCACCGCAACGTGCAGGCCCTGCAGGACGCCGAAGAGATCCTGGCACGCACCGCACTGGAACTGGCCGAGGCCATCCTCGGCTACGAACTCGCCGAAGGCACCCGGACCGCACGCGCCGCCCTGGCCCGTGCCCTGTCCGGGAACGACACCGCCACCGTGCTGGCGATCCGGCTGCACCCTGCAGACATCGACGTCCTGACCCGGGAAGGGCAGGAACTGCCCGCCGGGCTGCCGCTCGTCCCGGATCCCTCCCTGGGCCGGGGCGACGCGAAGGTCGAATACCAGCAGGGCTGGTTCGATGCCGGCCTGCGCAGCTCCCTGGAACGGGCCCGCACGGCCCTGCTTGGGGAGTCCGGGCAGGCCGACGCCGGCTTTGGCACCGATGTTATGGGCGGCGGCCTGCCTGCTGGCGGGCTTCCCGGCGCCGGCACTTATCGGGGCAAGGCATGATCGCCGAGTGGCGCCCGAAGGGTGCCGACTACGCCGCCGCGCTGGCCGCGGCTGCCCCGCAGAGAGTTGGCGTCGTTACCTCCGTCGTTGGGCTGGGCCTTGAAGTCTCCGGGCTCGACTGTGCGCTGGGAGACCTCATCACGGTGGGGGAGAACCCCGGCCTCGATGCCGAAGTCGTGGCCGCGCTGGAGGGCTCCGTTCGCTGCATGCCACTGGGCCGCCTCGCCGGTGTGGCCGCCGGAGACCCCGTTCGTGCCAAGGGCGGCGCCGTGCTGGTCCCCACCGGCCCGGGCCTCTTCGGCCGGGTCCTTGACGGGCTCKGACGTCCGATCGACGGCAAGGKTCCGCTGCTCAGCGGTCCGCGCGTGCCGATCGATAACGAGGCGCCGAACGCCATGAAACGTGCCCGCATCGATACGGCACTGCAGACCGGGGTGCGCGTCCTGGACACCATGACGACGCTCGGCAAGGGCCAGCGCATGGGCCTGTTTGCCGGGTCCGGCGTCGGMAAATMCTCCCTGCTCTCGATGATCSCCCGCGGCACCGACGCCGAGGTCTCGGTGATTGCGCTCGTCGGCGAACGCGGCCGCGAAGTGCGGGAGTTCCTCGAGGATGACCTCGGCGCCGCCGGCCTGGCGCGCTCCGTGGTGGTGGTCGCCACCTCCGACGAACCCGCCCTCATGCGGATGCGTGCAGCCTTCACCGMCACCCGGATCGCCGAGTCCTTCCGCGACCAGGGCCAGGACGTGGTCCTGATGATGGACTCMCTCACCCGAGTAGCCATGGCCCAGCGCGAGATCGGCCTCTCGGCCGGCGAGCCCCCGGCCACCCGGGGCTACCCGCCGTCGACCTTTTCCATCCTGGCCCGTCTCCTGGAACGCGCCGGCACTGCCGAAACCGGCTCCGTAACCGGCATCTATACCGTGCTGGTGGACGGCGATGACCACAACGAGCCMATCGCCGACGCGGCCCGGTCCATCCTGGACGGTCACGTCGTGCTGGACCGCAAACTGGCCGTCACGGGGCATTTCCCGTCCGTGGACGTGCTCGGATCGGTGTCCCGGGTGGCCAGCAAGGTCAATGCCAGGCCGAACCTCGACGCCGCCGCCACACTCCGCCGGGTCCTCGCGGCCCGCAAGGGCGCACAGGACCTGATCGACGTCGGCGCCTACCAGGCCGGGACCAACCCGCTGGTGGACGCCGCGCTGAACCACGAGCACGACGTCAGCGCGTTCCTCCGGCAGCCGATGGACGAATCCACGGCCCACTCCGAGTCCTGGCAGCGGCTYGGCTACCTTACTTCGATCCTGGGAGCAGCAGCATGAACCGCGAATTCTCTCTGGCAGGGCTCCTGCGCCTCCGCCAGCTCCAGCAGGACCAGGCAGCCACCGGACTKGCGCGMGCCCGCTCACGCTCCAGTTCCGTCCGGGTCCGCGAAGCCGCCGCCCGCCGCGAGCTGGCCGCCACCGACGACCCCATCTCCAGCTCCGCCTCCCTGCGMGCCGTGGCCGCCGCCCGGTCCTCCTCCCACAGCATGCTCGCGGACCTGCAAAACCTCACGCACCTGGCCGAAGCCGATGAAGCCGCCGCCCGCGCCGAGTTCATCGCCGCCCGCACGCGCTCCGTGGGCCTGGAAAAACTGCAAGCCCGCCACGACGCCGAGATCAATTCCGCGGACCTGCGCGCCGAACAGTCCGCCCTCGACGAGATCGCCTCGACGCTCTGGCACCGCGACGAACAGCAGGTGAAGCCATGAGCATGACAGAGGCAATCGGCCGGATGCAGGGCATCCAAGCGATGATCGCGGAACTGACCCGGCCCGCGGCCACGGCGGAGACCAACGCGGCCGCGGTCAAGGCCGCCGCGGCCACCTCACTCGCGACCGCCACAGGCACCGGMGACTCCGCTTCCTTCACGCAGGCACTCGCCGCGGCCATGGACGGGACCGCTGCCACGGATGCCTCCTMCCTCACGGGCAGCCTGGGACTCGGCAGCTCGCTGGGGCTCGGCAGCACGACGGGGACCGGCATGGCTGGGCTCACCGGCATTGCCGGGCTCACAGGCGCCCAGGCGACGGGCACAGTGCACACGGGCGCGGCGGCGACGKGCAACGACGTGGTGGCGGCGGCCAAGAAGTACATCGGTGTTCCCTACGTGTGGGGAGGCACCAATCCGGCCACCGGCATGGACTGCTCCGGCTTCACACAGCGGGTGTTCAAAGACCTCGGCGTGGAGATTCCCCGCGTGGTGAGCGACCAGATGCGCCAAGGCACCCCGGTGGCTTCCCTCGCCGAAGCGAAACCCGGCGACCTGCTGGTGAGCTTCGGCGGCAACCACGTTTCCATCTACCTGGGCAACGGCAAGGCGATCGACGCACCCGTACCCGGCAAAACCATCCAGATCCGCGACGCCTGGGAGCAGCAGTCCAACCTGACCTCCATCCGGCGCATCGTTCCTGCCGGGACGGCATCGTGAAGGCCGCGGCATCGGGGGATCTCGCGACCGCGCTGGCCGCCTCGGCGCCGGCCCGGGCAGCACGTCAGGGAGCGGACCCTCGGCCGGGCAACGGCAGCCCGGACACCGCGTCCTTCGACTCGGTMCTCACCGACGTCCAGGGTTCGGCAGGGATCGGCCCAGCAGGCAACGAAAACCTCGCGGACCCCGCCACCGCTGCAGAGCCCGCCGCCAGCATCGAGCCCGCTACCGACAACGAGCCCAACCCCGCGCCCGGCCGGCCCGTGGTTCAGGGCGCCGGCCGTCCGGCCAATCAAGCATCCGGCCGACTCACGGAAAGTGCGTCCGGCGCGGTGTCCGCCAACGCCGGCTTCCCCGAGGCCGCCTCAACGGCGGCCGGCGAGTGGACGCCAGAGGTGCCCGTGCCTGACGGCGACCCGACCAGTGCTTCACCTGCAGGCGCCGCTGCGAAACCGACGACGGCGGCCGACGACGCGGCCGACTCCCCGCACTGTGATGCAGGTTGCGCGCCCTCCGACGCCGCTTCTCCCGCCGTTGCCGGCTTTGCCGGGCCAGCGCAGTATGCCTCCGCCCAGTGGGCCTCCGGCCAGTTTGTCTCATTCGCGCAACTCGGACAGCCAGCCCCGGTGGGACCGCCAGCGCAACCCGGACAGGCAGCGCAGGCTGTTGCCTCGACGTCGGACGATCACGGTAATCCCCGCGCTGCGGCACCGGCTTTCCCCGCCCTGGGGGCAACAGACGCACCTGCCCCCGCCCCCACCCCCGCGGCAGCGGGTCCCGCCGGAGTGCCGGCTGCCGCGGCAGAGGGTACAGCCGCCCCCGGGATGCCCGACGCCCGGCTCCAGATGCCCGGCGCGATCCTCGTTCGTCCCGTCTCGGCCGGTGATTCCTCTGCCGTTGCTGCCGCGCAGATCGCGGGCGCGGTACCGTTCACGGGGCCGACTGCAGCCACTGGCGGATCAGCCGGTGCGGCGTCTGAACGGGTTCCTGCCCTGGCTGCTGCACCGGCGAGCGGTGTGGCTGCGCTAGCGGCCTCGCCTGCCACCGGCGCGGCAGGTGCCGCGTCCGCAGCGGGTCCCGCCTCGGTGCTMACTGGCTCGCCCGTGGGTGCGGTTTCCGCCGCAGCCGAGGCAACCACGTTGCCGCGCGAGGCCGCGGCGGCAACGGCTCAAGCGAAGGCGCCAACGAAGGCTCCCGCAGGTGAATCGGCCCAGGCAGGGCCGGGACGCAGTGCGGTGCTTGGCAGTTCGACACCGGTCAACCMGGCGGCCAGCACTCCTGTTGCCACGGCGGGAGCCCCGCTTTCCGGCAGGGGAGAGGTCGCCGCCGTAGCGACCGTCAGAGCCACCGCCGTCGTTCCGTCAGCGGCCGGACAAACAGCGATTACCCCGGCCGGCGGAACCGCAGCCAGCAATGTCCTGCGCAGCGTGGCTCCCGCAGCCGCCGTGGTGCCACATGGAGCCCTAACGGACCCTGCACACGCACCAAACACCGCGGAACCGCCGACCGATCAGGTCAGTGGAGGTCCGGCTGTGGCAGTGGCAGKACCCGTCCAGTCGCCGGCGGCCGGCACAACCCTGCCCCAGCCGGCTGCGCAGGCCGCTGCCCAGCCGCCGTCGCCGTCTGCACCCCACCCCGCGGCACCCCTTCAGCCTCAGCTGGCCAAACCGCTCTTCACCCTGGTGGGGGCACCCCGCGGCGAGCACATCATCACGCTCAAGGTCAGCCCGGAAGATCTCGGTCCGCTGACGGTACGGGCCCAGATCGACGCCGCGGGTGTGCGGATTGAAGTCTTCGCGCCGGGCGAGGCTGGACGTGAGGCGGTCCGGGGAATCCTGCCCGAACTCCGCAAGGAGCTCGCCGACGCCGGCTTCGGGGCCAGCCTTGACCTGTCCGATCACAGCGGGCCCACGGGCCTTGGCCAGAACGGGGGCCAGAACGGAGGCCAGCACGGCACGGCCCAGGACCGGGCGGGCACCCAGTACGCCGCCGGACGGGAGTCCGGCGGCAGCGGCGGCGGAAAYGGCTCTGGTCCCAGCGGCCGCAACGACCCGGCCGAGCAGCGCCCCGGTCACCGCTGGGACGCGCTGGCTGATGGCCAAGCCGTGCGCGCCGCCAGGATTTTGAACGGCCCCCAGACCACCCTTGACATTCTTGTCTGACACGAAGGAACGCGACATATGACGATTCAGCCGATCGCATCCCAGCCAGTGACGCCGGCGGGAGCAGCCGCCCCGGCGTCTGCTGTCCGGACACCMGCTCAGACCATGGATGCCAACGTGTTCATGACCCTGCTCGTGGCCCAGCTCAAGAACCAGAACCCGAGCGCGCCCATGGACACCAACCAGATGATGAGCCAGACCCTCCAGCTCTCCACGATGGAAAAAATGACTGAACTGACCACCAACAGCAAGGAGGGTTTCTCCCTCCAGATGCGGACGGCAGCAGCCCAGCTGATCGGCCAGTCGGTGGGCTACACCCTCGCGGACGGCACCACCGGGACCGGCATCGCCAGCTCCGTCAGTTATGCGGGCTCGGTCCCGGCCGTCAAGGTCGGCGACATCACCGTTCCCCTCGACTCCATCACCGGGCTTACCGCTCCGGCCGCATCCTAACCAGTTCTTTACCCGTAGAAAGGCAGTTCCCATGCTCCGCTCGCTGTACTCCGGAATCTCCGGCCTTCGCGCCCACCAGACCATGCTCGACGTCACCGGCAACAACATCGCCAACGTCAACACCGCCGGCTTCAAGGCATCCTCCACCCAGTTCCAGGACACCCTGTCCCAGCTGCAGCAGGGCGCCTCCGGTCCGCAGGCCGGAACCGGCGGCAGCAACCCCGCCCAGATCGGTCTCGGCGTCCGGGTGGCCGGCGTCACCACCAACTTCAGCCAGGGCTCTTCGYAGAGCACCGGCCGCGCCACGGACATGATGATCTCCGGCGACGGTTTCTTCGTGACCAGCAAGGGCGGCCAGCAGCTCTTCACCCGCGCCGGCTCGTTCAGCCCCGACGCGGCCAACCAGCTGGTGAGCCCCGACGGCGGCATCCTCCAGGGCTGGACCGCCACCAACGGCGTGATCAACGCCGGTTCTCCCGTCGGCGACATCACGCTGAACCCCAACACCATGGTTGCGAAAGCCACAGACACGGTGACCATGGACGGGAACMTGCCCAGCGATGCMCTCGTTACCGACGCTCCACTGGACCGCGTGGTCAATGTCTACGACGCGGCCGGCGCCGAGCGCAGCGTGACAGTGACATTCGCCAAGAGCGCTACCGGCTGGAACGTCACCGCAAAAGACGGGGCAACGACGTCGACCATTCAGCTCGCGCAGCAGTCGAACGGCCAGCTCACCCCCAGCGGGGCCTTGAGCGTATCCGGCATCACGGTGGACCTCTCCAAGGTCTCCGGCTACGCCTCCATGAGCTCCCTGACGGTCAGCGGCCAGAACGGCGCCGCCGTCGGCAAGCTCGAGTCCTACACGCTGGGCAACGACGGCTCCCTGGTGGGGTCGTTCAGCAACGGCATCAAGCAGGTCCTGGCCAAGATCGCCCTCGCCAAGTTCACCAACCCCGGTGGCCTGGAGAAGGCCGGCGGCTCCTCCTACGTGGCCACCGGCAACTCCGGCGGCGTGCAGCTGGGTGCTGCGGGTGACCCCGGCATGGGCACCCTGACCGCCGGATCCCTGGAAATGTCCAACGTGGACCTGTCCCAGGAATTCACCAACCTCATCGTCGCGCAGCGCGGCTTCCAGGCCAACGCCCGCATCATCACCACCTCGGATGAGGTCCTGCAGGAACTGACGCAGCTGAAGCGCTAGCCCCGACGTTGCTCTATCACTTATGGCTGCTATTCGAGCGGCGAGGCAGCCGTAAGTGATAGAGCAACGGGTGTTTTAGCGGGCTGAACCGGTGCCAAGGGCGATCCGGACMTTGCGCACCGCGCCCCGAAAGTCGTTGGCCAGATCGTCGGCGTTCAACTTGAAGTACCGCCATCCGGCGGCGTTGAATACTTCGTCGCGGCGGTAGTCACGGGTTTGCTGTTCGCGCGTGCGGTGGTGGGCGCCGTCGTACTGGATGGCTATGCGCTGTTTGCGGTAGCCCATGTCCGCAGCGGGTGAGTACGGGTCCTCCGGGACAATCCGCAGCTGCAACTCCGGTTCCGGGAGTCCGGCCGCGGTGAGCGCAAGCCGCAAGAACGTCTCCGGTGCGGAGTCGGCACCGGCACGGATCAGCTCGGCCGCCTGGCGGGCCTTCACGATCCCCTGGAACTTCGGATGATGCTTGAGCATTGTCCGCAGTTCCTCGTGCGTCGCCCATGGTTCGGCGCGGATCTCCAGACCCGGGCGCGGCTGACGCACGAGCTGATCGCCCATGGCCACGAKGTCTTCCAACGGAAGGATGCGGGCAAGATCCAGCCAAGTGCGGGCCGGGGTCGAAATGCGGATACCGTCCAGCACCGTGACCTCCTCCGGGAAGGCGAGGACGGTGTGCCCCACGACTCCCTCCCGCCKGACCGGTGGCAACGCTTTGGGCTTGCTGAGATGCAATTCCCGGCTTCCGCACAACCACGCCGGAAGCCACAGTCCGTGGATTACCGCGGCGGTCAAATGCGAGATCCAGCCGCCCGGCGTCGCCGCCGAGAGCGCTCGAGCCAGGCTTCGGATCTCAAAGTCCCACCCGGCTGGGAGATAGATCAACCGGCCGGCTGGGGCGACGTCGGAAGCACGGAGCCGGGACCGGCCCAGGTTCGCAGCTCTCGCCTCATGCACGGTGAACGGGGCATCCGAGAAATGGGAGGGCAATGGCGCGGCAGGTCGCATGCGGACCATTGTTGCCGCAAAGGCGAGATGCTGCCGACGTTATCCACAGCCCCCGTTGCGCTATCACTTATGGCTGCCAAAACGTCGAAATGGCCGCCATAAGTGATAGAGCAACCAGAGGGGAAGGGTGGCCGCGGCGCTCKCGGTCAGCCGGCCTGCCAGGACACGGGAAGATGCTTTACCCCATAGACGATCGTGCTTTCCATCCGCTCCAGCTGCGCCCCGGGGTCCACCGCCAGCCCGGGCAACCGCGAGAGCACGGCTTGCAGCGCGATCCGGGCCTCGAGCCGGGCCAGGGGAGCCCCGAGGCAGAAGTGGATGCCCTGCCCGAAGGCGAGGTGACGGTTGGGTGAACGGGCGACGTCGAACACATCGGGATCCGGGAACTGCTCCCCGTCGCGGTTCGCCGAGCCGATCCAGGCCACGAGGGGCGACCCCGCAGGAATCGACCGGTCGCGCAGCGTGGTGTCCACGGCCGAGATCCGGTACATGGACTGTACGGGGGAGCGGTAGCKCAGCACCTCTTCGATCGCCTGCGGGAGCAGGGCCTGGTCGGCGACAAGACGCTCCGCCGTGCCCGGCGATTCGGCGAAGCACAGTACGGCATTGCCGATCAGGTTGGTGGTGGTCTCGTTGCCCGCGACGAGCAACAGGGCGCAGAATCCGAGCAGCTCGATGACGCTGAGTTTCTGCCCGTCGATCTCGGCCGCGAGGAGCGCGCTGATCAAATCACTGCCCGGCTGGMGGCGCCGCTCCTCGATCATGCCCATGAAATACTCCGCCATTTCCCGGTGGGTATCGKGGTGGCCGGACTCGTCGGCGCCCGGGGCTTGGCTCACGATCATGTCAGACCACTGCTTAAACCGGTCCCGGTCAGCGGCCGGGATGCCCATGAGCTCCGCGATCACGATCACCGGGAGTGGATAGGCCAGCTGATCGATCAGGTCCGTGCTGCCCGTGGCAACGACCGGATCCAGTAACTCGTGCGTGAGCGCCAAGATGCGCGGGGCGAGTGCTTCCACCGACCGTGGCGTGAACGCCTGCGTCACGAGGGAACGCAGCTGGCGGTGCCTGGGCGGATCAGTGTTGATCAGGCTGGCCKCGAACAGTTGCCCAGTCTCGGTCGGATTGTCCCCGCCCATCCGGGAAGAAAACGAGGCGTGCTCGGACAGGACGCGCTGCACGTCGTCATAGCCGAAGACGTGCCAGACGCCGGTCTCCTCATCCTGGAAGACGGGGTCCCTGCGCCGCATGGCTTCGTACTGGGGAAACGGGTTCAACGGCTCCAGAGCCGGAAAATGCACCATGGCTGGCCTTCCTGATGAGGCGGACGGCCGATGCGTCGTGGGGCAGAACTAAGAGCTGTGAACGCGATGGATCAACCGCACCGGACCCAGGCTCCAACGGGGCGGGCCGCATGGCCCCGTCAGGACCCACCCTAGTACCGGCCGGCAGGCGGCGCACAGGAAAATTTCCGTGGATCCTGTCGCCTCGACCACGCGTCAGCGCCGACGCCTGGTCCGGCCGCCTAACGAAGGGGCAGGGGTTGCCGACAGTACGGAGGAGAACACCCTTCCCCTCACAGAGCAGAATCGGCCCATGATCGTCGTCACACGCCTCAACGGAACGCGCTTCGCGGTCAATCCGGACCTCATCGAACGCATCCACKAGAGCCCGGATACGCATTTGGTGACGCTCGACGGCGCCGCCTACGTGGTCCTGGAAAGCCTCGCGGAAGTGGTCGAACTCATCGCCGACTACCGGGCTTACATCCTGAGTAAGGCCCGGGACTTCCCGGCCATCACCGGTTATCCGCTGAGCCTGGTCCGGACTGTTGAGCAGGACGACGATACCGACGACACAGACGACACCGACGGAGCCGGAACCACGGCGCCCGTGAAACCTAGAAAGTAACCATGGATCCCGCAACAGTCATCGGACTGCTCCTCGCCTTTGGCTCAGTTATCGCCATGGTGTCCCTTGAAGGTGCCAGCCTGTCGGCAMTGCTTCTCCCGGCCCCCATGATCCTGGTCTTCGGTGCCACGCTCGCCGTCGGGATCGCCGGCAACACCCTCAAAGACGTCGTCCAGGCGTTCAAGGCCCTGCCCAAAATGTTCCAAGGCAAGACGGCGAAGCCGCAGGAAAGCATCGACCAGATGGTCCGCTTCGCCGAAAAGGCCCGCAGCGAGGGCCTGTTGTCCCTGGAGGAAGAAGCGGCCAGCGTCAAAGATCCCTTCCTGGCCCGTGCACTCCAGAACATCGCCGACGGCACCGACGCCGAGGACCTCCGGATGCTGATGGAGGACGAGATCGATTCGAAGTCCCGCAGCGACCACGCCAACGCCAAATTCTTCGCCAGCCTCGGCGGCTATGCCCCGACCGTKGGCATCATCGGCACCGTGGTGTCTTTGACCCACGTCCTGGAAAACCTCTCCACCCCGGACCATCTGGGTCCGATGATCGCGGCAGCCTTCGTCGCCACCCTGTGGGGCCTGCTCTCGGCCAACTTCATCTGGCTTCCCTTCAGCGCCCGGATGAGCCGGCTCTCGGAACTGGACATCKAGCGCATGACACTGCTCATGGAAGGCATGCTGTCGGTCCAGTCCGGCGCCCAGCCGCTGCTGCTCGCCGAACGGCTCCGTGCCATGGTCCCGGAGCACCAGCTCAAGAGCACGGCTCGGGGCGGCAAAAAGAGTGACAGCGACAAACCCGGCAAGATGGACCAGGCCGCGTGAGCCCCAGGCGGCGCGGACGCAAGAAGCCCGAAGAACACCACGTCGACGAACGCTGGATGGCGTCCTACATGGACATGGTCACCGTGCTGATGTGCATGTTCATCGTCCTCTTCGCGATGTCCACCGTCGATGCCAACAAGTTCGAGAAGCTCCGCAACTCCCTGGCCACTGGGTTCGGCGCGGTTGCATCGCAGACGGTGGACACGGCGTCGGGCACCGTGGTGCCGCCGGAACTCGTGGATAAGGACCTTGAGGCGTTCGCCGCCGTGAAGGGCGCGGCAACGGCGTCGCCCGAGAACATGGCCGAGGCGATCAAGGAAGTGGACCGGCTCAAGGCGCTGCAGGCGAAAATGCAGGCAGGCCTGGCAGCCGCCGGGCTGAGCGAGAACGTCGAGTTCCAGATCGACCAGCGCGGCCTGACGGTCAAGCTCGTCGGTTCACAGGCCTTTTTCGAGCCCGACCGGCCCGAACTGACGTCCCGGGCCACCCGGGTGCTGCAGATCATCTCCCCGGTGCTGAAACCGGCCGGGATGGAAATCATGGTCGAGGGCCATGCCGCGAACGGCATTACGGCCTACCCGTCCACCTGGGAACTGTCCTCGGCACGCGCCGTCAACGTCCTGCGTTACATGGTGGACGACGGCGGCATTGCCCCCGCAACCATCGGCGCCGTCGCCTTCGGCTCGGCCCGCCAGGTCAACGACGATTCCACCCCGGAGCTCATGGAGCGGAACCGCCGGGTGGACATCGTGGTCATTTCGGACAAGCCCGACGTCGTCCGCGCCCTCATTCCGGAAGCCTTGAAGCTGAGCGAGAAATAGGCCGTCCATTGCCCTCGGCGGATTGCACCGTATTGCCTGCGGCATACTGCTTACGCTGGCGGATCCCTTGCCGATAGTGGCAACCGTGAGTGTTCTGGATGAGCGGGAAGTGGCACGGGAGCGGACCGTCAGCGTCTATGACTTCCGCCGTCCCGCGACGCTCGCGCGCGAACACAGCCGTGTGCTGGAACTCGCCTTCGAAACCTTCGCCCGCCAGTGGGGAACCCAGCTGACTGCCAAGGTCAGGGTCAAGTCGGTGGTGCGCCTCGAAGACGTGAGCATGCTCAGCTACGACGAATACGCCGCCTCCCTGCCCGCCGTCACCGCCATGGTGCTGTGCACCGTGGAAGCCCAGGACTCCAAGCTGGTAGTGCAGTTCCCCGGCCCGGCCGCCCTTGGCTGGGTCAACCGCATGCTCGGCGCCTCGAACGATTCGCCCATGCCGGACCGGAAATTTACCCAGATCGAGCAGGCCCTGATCAAGGGCCTCATGGACGAGGCCCTCGAAGACCTCGGCTACTCGCTGGGCCCGCTGCTCAGCGAGACCGTCCGGGTGGACACCATCCAGTACAACTCCCAGTTCGCCCAGGCGGCCGCGCCGAGCGAACTGATGATCGTCGCCTCCTTCACCATGAGTGTCGGGGACGTCAACGCCCCCGCCACCCTGGCCGTTCCGGCCGCCATCCTGCTGGGACGGCTCAAGAAGGTCAACCCCACCGACAACCGCGGCGACGCCGCAGCACGCATCAGCGCCCAGCTGGAACAGGTGCCGGTGGAACTGTCGGTGCGGCTTTCGACGTCGTTCGTCACCCCCGGCCAGGTCCTGGGCCTCGCCGTGGGCGACGTCCTGACCCTGCCCCACCTGGAAAACCGGCCCTTTGACCTCACCCTAGACGGAACCMGGCTGGCCACCGCCGCCCCGGCCCGCAACGGCTCCCGCGCGGCCGCAGTCATTGTCACAATCGAGGAGAACCAACGATGAGCATCACCCTGACCAAGCACGAATTGTCGGCGGAGCGGCTCGTCGAGGAACTGCCGAGCCCGGTGGCCCTGAAAGTCGTTGCCCTGGTGCCGGCCCGCTCCGCGGCCGCGTACGCCCGCCAGGCGGTCACGGCGACCTTCGTCGGTGCGGTTACCGCCGACCTCGCGCTCATGCTCAGCGACCGCACCTTCCTTGACGAGGCGGCCGGCGCTGGGACCCAGCTGGGACACGTCTCCGTGACCGATGTGCTGCGCCCGGCCATGGAAAGCGCCAGCTCCGTTTTCGGGGCCGGCGTCCTGTCCGACCTGCGCGAATCCGATGTCTCCGGACTCCTMTCGGACCCCGACACGGCCGTCTTTGAACTGTCCGACGGCAGCAACGCCGCGGCCTGGTTTGCTGTCCGGCTCCGCGAACACGGCAACAGCCAGGACCGCACCGGGGACGTCTTCGCCGGCGGGGACACGGTGGCCGGCCGGCTGGGCCGCATCAACAACATCGAGATGGCCTTGACCGTGGAGATCGGCCGTACCCGGATGTCCGTCCGCGACGTGCTCTCCCTGGAACCGGGCAAGATCATCGAACTGGACCGCTCCGCCGGAGCCCCGGCCGACGTCCTGCTCAACGGCCGGCTGATCGCGCATGGCGAAGTGGTGGTCCTGGACCAGGACTACGCAGTGCGGATCACCCGCATCCTCGACGTCGCCGAGGGGCTCAGCTGAATGGACGCACTGATCCTCGGGCTGCGGGTAGTCGTGGCCCTGGGCGCGGTGCTTGGCCTCATGTGGTTCCTGCAGCGCCGGTTGGGCAAGGGCCCCGGGCGGCGCCGGGCTKACCGCGCCCTGACCATCGTCAGCCGGCAGAGCCTCGGACAGAAAGCCTCCGTGGTGGTGGTCGACGCCGCCGGGCAGCGCTTCCTGCTGGGCGTCACCGAACATGCCGTGAACGTCCTGTACACAGGGGACATCCCGCCCGAACCCGAACCCGAAGACGTCCCGGTCCCAGGCATCAGCCGCGGCTTCGGGGATTTCGCCCGCATCCTCGCCGACGCCCGGCMGCGCGCCGGCGACCACTTCAGCAGCCAGCCGGGGCGCCCGGCCGCGGACGGCCCCGCCGGACTTCTGACTGACGGCCCGGTCGCTGAGAGCCCGTCTGTTGACGACGCCGACKGCGGCCCGGACCTGCCGCCGTCGCGCCGCAGCTCCCTGCACCGGAACTCGCATGCCCGCGGCCCCGCCGGCCGTGGCAGCGCCGCCGGCGTCCCGGCCCATCCGCCCCTGCACGGGTCCATCCTTGCCGGCTCCACGTGGAAGCAGGCCGCCGCCGCTCTCAGGAGCGGACGCCGCAATTTATCCGCCCCCTCACCACCGGCACGACCCGCCTGCGTCCCGCCCGCACTGGACCCTTCCGCCTCCTGGCCCTGGGGCTCGCCGCCGTGCTGTTTGCGGTCCTTCTGCTGTGGCTGAACGCCTCMACCGGCCACGCAGCACCCATCGACCCGGCCCCACCGGTGGCACCGACCGATCCGGCCACTCCCGGAACCGGTAACGTCAACATCCAGATCAACGGGGTGGACGGCAAACCCTCCACCGCGGTCCTGACCCTGATCGKGATCACGCTGCTGGCCGTTGCGCCCTCGCTGCTGCTGATGATGACGTCTTTCACCAAGATCTTCGTGGTCCTGGCGATGACCCGCAACGCGCTTTCCCTGCCGTCCATCCCGCCCAACCAGGTGCTGGCGGGGCTGGCACTGTTCCTGTCGATTTTTGTGATGTGGCCCGTCATCAACGAGATGAACACCGCAGGCATCCAGCCGTACCTCAACGGCACCCTGGACTTCAACGGTGCGGTCAGCGCCGCGTCGGGTCCGCTGCAGCACTTCATGCTCGCCCACACGAGGGAAGAGGATATTGCCCTGATGTCCCGCGCCGCCGGGGCCGAGAACCCGGCATCCCCTGAGGCCGTCMCGCTGCAGACCCTCATTCCGGCGTTCATGATCTCCGAGCTTCGTGCCGCATTCATCATCGGCTTCGTCATCTTCATCCCGTTMCTCGTGATCGACCTCGTGGTGTCCGCGGCCCTGATGTCCATGGGCATGATGATGCTGCCGCCGGTCATGATCTCGCTGCCCTTCAAGATCCTGCTCTTCG
Organism: Arthrobacter sp. 10T413_2; assembly: GCF_056394205.1. Classification (NCBI taxonomy): domain Bacteria; kingdom Bacillati; phylum Actinomycetota; class Actinomycetes; order Micrococcales; family Micrococcaceae; genus Arthrobacter; species Arthrobacter sp. 10T413_2. The sequence goes on from NZ_JBFTHK010000001.1 coordinate 68,007, forward strand.
TCCTCGTGGACGGCTGGGGCCTKATCATCACCGCGCTCGTGCAAAGCTATGCGGGCAGCGGATGAACGCCAACGCCGTCCTGGACATCTGCCTCCAGGCCATGATCGTGGCCGCGAAGCTCGCCGCACCCGTGCTGGTCACGGCGCTGGTGGTGGGCCTGGCCATCTCGCTGCTGCAGTCCATCACACAGCTGCAGGAAGCCACCCTGTCCTTCGTGCCGAAGGCCGCCGCGGTGGCCGTGGCCCTGATCGTCTGCGGACACTGGATGATTTCGGAGATGGTTACGTTCACGAACGACCTCTTCGCGAAGATTCCGTCCCTGCTCGGAGGCCTGTGAGGTGGGCATCCCCATCGACCCGAGCTGGCTGGAAGTCCTCCTGCTGGCCACGGTCCGGATGACCGCCTTCCTGATCGTGGCACCGCCGTTCTCGCACCAGGCGTTTCCGGGGCGCGTGAAGGCCATGCTGGGACTGGGCCTGGGGCTGGCAGTGACCCAGCGACTGGCGGGCGGTTACACGCCCCGCGATACCGCCGGGTTCCTCACCGGAGTGGTCCTGGAGCTCGTCACGGGCTTTGCCCTGGGATTCCTGGTCCTGCTGATCTTCTCCGCCATCCAGTCCGCCGGCAGCCTGATCGACCTCGCCAGCGGTTTCCAGATGGCCCAGGCCTTCGACCCCCAAATGATGGTCAACGGCGCCCAGTTCACCCGCCTCCTGCAGATGGCGGCGCTGGCCCTGCTGTTCGCCTCCGACGGCTACCAGCTKGTCATCACGGGCCTCACCGGCAGCTTCGCGGCCCTGCCCCTGGCCGGGGGAATAGACCTGACCCAGCCCGTCCAGGCCATCATCGCGGCAGTATCCGGCATGTTCCTTGCCGCCGTGCAGATCGCCGGGCCCCTACTGGTGGTCCTGTTCCTCGCCGACGTCGGACTCGGCCTGCTGACCCGCGTGGCACCGGCGCTGAACGCATTCTCGCTGGGCTTCCCGCTCAAGATCCTCCTCACCCTCATGCTGGCCGGCTTCATGTTCCTGGCCCTGCCGCGGATCGTTTCCAGCCTCGCCGGACAGGCGKCCAAAGCTGTGCTGGGGGTGGGCTGATGGCGGATTCACAGGAGAAAACCGAGCAAGCCACCGACAAACGGATGAKGGAGGTCCGCTCCAAGGRCCAGCTCTCCCGCTCGCAGGACCTCACCGCCTGGGTGGGCGTCGGTGCCGCCGCCCTCATGCTGCCCAGCACTGTGGAACGGGGCGCCAACGCCGCCGCGGACCAGCTCTTCAGCATCCGCGGCATCATCTCGGCACCCGACCCCGGCAAAGCCGTCCAGGCGCTGGAGGACGGCTTTGCCTCCATCGCCGGCATCGTCGGGCCCCTGCTGGTCGTCGTGTTCCTGGCCGTCCTCGCCGCCTCCGCCCTGCAGGGCGGCGTCCACCTGAAGAAATTCCGGTTCGAATTCGAACACTTCAACCTGCTMAGCGGGGTCAAGCGGCTTTTCGGCGCCCAGGCGGTGTGGGGCGGCATCAAAGCGCTGCTGAAGGCAAGCGTGGTGGGACTGGTGCTCTACATCGTGGTGCAGGGACTCGTCCMGGTGCTGCTGACCGCGGGAGGACTCCCCGTGGCCGGTGTTACGGCGGCAGCGGCCGGCGGCATCGCTTCCCTGGTCCAGTTCGCTGTGGCCGCCGGCATCGTGCTGGCCGCGGCGGACTTCTTCGTCGTCATGCGGCGCAACCGCAAGAAGACCCGGATGTCCAAGAAGGAAGTCCAGGACGAGAACAAGAACAGCGAGGGCGACCCGCTGATCCGGTCCCAGCGCCGGGCGCGCCAGATGGCMATGAGCCGGAACCGCATGATCGCCGCGATCGGTGATGCCGACGTCGTCCTAATCAACCCCACGCACGTGGCCGTGGCCCTCAAATACGAGCCCGGCAAGTCCGCGCCCCGCGTGGTGGCCAAGGGCGCCGGTCACGTGGCCGCCAGGATCAGGGCAGAAGCCGAGCAGAAGAACGTGCCCATGGTCCAGGACATCCCGCTGGCCAGGGCCCTACACGGAGCCTGTGAGCTGGGCGATGAGATCCCGGTGGACTTTTACCGGGCGGTGGCCGGCGTCCTCGCGTTCGTCATGGCGCTCAAGGCCCGGGGCGCCGCCGCCGGGATGCACCGTATGAGCCGCCCGGCCGCCATTGTGGGAGGCGCTGTATGAGGCACCGTATGAGGCGCCGGCAGATGAAGCGCCGCCGGACAACTTTGGGAATCAGCGTCTGTGAAAGGACCGCACCATGAACAACAGGCTGAACCGGCTGGCGGTGCCAATCGGCATCGTGGGGATCGTGCTGCTGCTGGTGGTTCCCGTGCCMGCGCCCCTGCTCGACTTCCTCATCGTCTGCAACATCCTGCTGGCACTGCTGGTGCTGCTGACCAGCATGTTCGTCAAGAAGCCCCTGGACTTCTCCGTGTTCCCCTCCCTGCTGCTGGTGGCCACGCTGTTCAGGCTGGGCCTGAACGTCGCCTCCACCCGGCTGGTCCTTKGCAACGGGTACGCCKGGCAGGTCATTGAGGCCTTCGGCAAGGTGACGGTCGGCGGCTCCATGATCATCGGCGCCGTGGTGTTCCTGATCCTTGTGGTGATCCAGTTCGTCGTGGTCACCAAAGGCGCCGAGCGCGTGGCCGAGGTGGGCGCGCGCTTCACCCTGGATGCCATGCCTGGCAAGCAGATGGCGATCGACGCCGACCTCAACGCCGGGCTCCTCACCGACACCCAGGCCAGGGAACGGCGGGCCGAGGTCTCGGCCGAGGCAGACTTCTACGGCGCCATGGACGGCGCCTCGAAGTTCGTCAAGGGCGATGCCATCGCGGGCATCATCATTATCATCATCAACTTCGTCGGCGGCATCGCCATCGGCATGATCCAGCGCGGCCTGGACATCGGCGACGCCCTGAACACCTACGGCCTGCTGACCATGGGAGACGGGCTCGTCACCCAGATCCCGGCCCTGCTCATGGCCGTCTCCACCGGCATGATCGTGACCCGGTCCAACGCCGAGTCGGACATGGGCCGGACCGCGTCCACCCAGCTGCTGCAGTCACCCAACGCGCTCATGATCGCCGGTGTCGCCGCCATGGCCATGGCCCTGATCCCCGGCATGCCGCCCATCCCGTTCATCCTGGTCGGCGCCGCACTGATCCTCGCCTCCCGCCGGACCGCCGCCAGCCAGCAGTTGGCGGAGAGGGCCCGGGAGGCCGAGTCCACCGCGCTGAACTTCCCGGAGATGGACCCCAACGAGAAACTTCTGGAGGACATGCGCATCCACCCCGTGGAGATCCTGCTGGCTCCGGACCTTGTGGACATGGTCTCGGGCGCCTCCGACGACCTCCTGGCCAGGGTCCGCTCCCTCCGACACAAGATCGCCATGGAACTGGGCCTCGTCATCCCGCCGGTGCGCACCCGGGACAGTGTGGATCTGCCGCCGGCCACCTATTCGATCCGGATCGCGGGCGTGGAAGCCGGGCGCGGCACGGCCCCCAGCGGCCAGATGCTCGCCCTGGGCGATAACCTGGACTCGCTCCCCGGGCCCGCGATGATCGAGCCCGTATTCGGGCTCGCCGGGAAGTGGATTCCGGGGGAGATGCGCCACAACGCCGAAATGACCGGTGCCACCGTGATCGACAGGGTCTCCGTCCTGGTCACCCACCTGTCCTCGATCGTCTCGGCGAACGCGGCCCGGCTGCTGTCCCGCGAGGACGTCCGCGTCCTGACCGAAGGCGTGCGCAAGCAAAGCCCCTCCGCCGTCGACGAACTGACCCCCGCCCTGCTCTCCCTCGCCGAGCTTCAGCGCGTCCTCCAAGGGCTCCTGGACGAGCAGGTGCCCATCAACGACCTCGCCCGGATCTACGAGGCCCTCACACTGCGCGCCAAGATCTCCACGGACCCGGAATCGCTCSTCGAAGCCGCCCGGMAGGCCCTCGGTCCCGCCCTCACGGCCAAGTTCATGGACGGCCCGGTACTCAACGTCATCATGATCGACCCCGTCCTGGAACAGCACATGCTCGAGGACATGCGGCCCGCGGAAGGCGGCAGCCAGATCGTCATGGGGCAGGACAGGCTCGACGCCGTGTTGCGGTCCGTGAGCTCCGCCGTCGACGCCGCGGCCGCCGCCAACCGCCAGGCCGTGCTCGTGTGCGCCCMGGCGCTCCGGCCGGCCATCCACCGCCTCGTGGGGTCGCAGCCGGGGTCGGTGCCCGTGCTGTCCTACCGCGAGGTGACCTCCGCCAACGTCCGGATCGAGACTGTAGGAGTCGTGCGCCATGCCGAACCGCTATCGGCTTAAGGGAGCCTCGCTCGAGGAGATCCGCCGCAAGGCGGAGCAGCAGTACGGACCGGCCGCCCGGATCGTGTCCGCCGAACGGGTCAGTAGTCCCGGAATCGCCGGGCTCTTCGCCCAAGACCGCTACGAGGCCATGGTCGAGGTCCTGCCCAGGCATGAGGTCGTCACCGGCGAAGTGGTGCCCGACGCCGACATCCTCGCCGGGGCCGCCGTAGACCCCGCCGCAGACCCCGCCGCCGGCGGGACCCGCGCGACGGCCTCCGCGGGGAAGCTTCCTGATGCCGGGAAGTTCGACGCCGGCGCTGCCGCCGGCGCCAAGGCCGCGGCGGCTCCGTMCGCGTCCCCCGCCGGGGAGACGGACGGGCCGGCAGACGCCCGGCCCGCCGTCGGACCGGCCCATCACCTTCACGGATCCGCCATCGCCGCCCTGCTGGAAGAGGCAGACGCTGCTGAACTGAGCCTGCACCGGCCCGCCGCTACAGGGGTTTCCACCGAGTCGCGGGACTTCGCCGAGCTCCTGGAACAGCTCGGCGCCGGACTGCGCGCACCGGCGGAAYCGGTGGCCGGTCCTGCKGGGCATGCCGCCGGAACTCCCGCAGGTCCGCTGTCCGCCCCCGGAACTCCGGCAGGTCCGCTTTCCGCCCCCGGAGCTCCGGCAACCCAAGCTCCCGCCGTTCACGGTTCCATCGTTCACCCTCCTGCCGTTCCGGCGTCTGACACCGGGATCCCTGCCGTTAAGGTGGCTGCCGCCCGCGACGCCGGGCGCCCCGAGACGCCGCTGGCGGCGGTCCCGGTCCCGGTCCCGCTKAGCGGCGTCGGCGATCTCGTAGCCCTGGTCGGGCTGGGGGACGACGCCATGGATRCCGCCCTGGCGATGTCCATGGCGGCCGGCGGTGCCGATGTGCGGACCGCCGGCGACCTCTCCGCCTACGKCCACCTGCACGTTGACGGCCGCCAAGGCGCCACGGCCGCCCGCGCGCACGCTGTGGTTACGGAGCGCACCGTCCTGGTGGCGTTCGGAATCGGCAGGGCACGGAACACCCTGGCCCGGGTGCAGTCCGTGGCCGCGCTCTCGGCCGACCAGATCTGGGTGGTGGTTGACGCCGGACGCAAACATGAGGACACCGCGCGCTKGGTCGGCGTACTCGCGGCCCAGCTCAACMTGACCGCCGTGGCGGTGGTCGGCGCCTCGGAGACCGGGACCCCGGAAAGCGTCAACGCCCTGGGACTGCCCGTGGGCTGGATCGACGCGCGCCCGGCCGGCCCTGGTGTGGCATGGCAGAACCGGCGGGAATCGTCCGGCGCTCCCCGCGGCGAAGGGTAGATTGAGAGGATGCTGGTACTTACACGCAAGCCGGGCGAACAGATCATGATCGGCGACGGCATCGTCATCACGGTTTTGGAAGGCCGCGGTGACGGTGTTCGCATAGGCATTGAGGCGCCCCGGGGCGTGCCGATCCAGCGCAGGGAAGTCATTGAGGCCATCGCGGCGGCAAACCTCGCCGCGGCGGAAGCCGGACCKGATACTGAAGACGCGCTGCGCGGTCTCATGCCGCCAGCCGCCGCCCCCGCCGCGKACTGAGCCGGCTCCGGATCAGTCCCGGTCCATGCCCAAGTATTGCCCCAGGAGGGGCTGGGACGTGCGCCGCACCACGGCCAGGGATCGCTCCAGGTTCCCCGCCGTAGTGAGCTGATCCAAAAGCCCGCCCGTGCCCGGGGGGCCGGGACGTCCCGGCGGCGGGAGGGCCCGCAGCGCCTGTTCGTTCACGCAGGCGGCCTCCCCGAGCCGGGCCAGGAGTTCCCGCAAGGCGTCCAGATGCTCCCGCAGGATCTCGGGCCAGGGCCCGGCGGGTGCGGCCGAAATCAGTTCCACGAGCGTTGTCTGTGCCGGCAGGCCCCATTCGGCCGCCACGGCCGCAGATTCGACGCTCCGGGCCAGGGCTTCGAAGCGCAGACGGTCCAGCACGGTTTCGACCTCGGACGCCATGAAGTTCAGCCACTCCAGATTCCCGGCATCGACGTGCAGCCGCTGCGTTTCCAGCCTGAACAAGAGCAGCTCCAGCTGCCGCYGCTCCTGCCACAGTGCTGCAGAGAGATCACTTGCGCTCATGGGCCCCATTCCCTTGCCGCCGCCTGAATCAGCGCTGAATCAGGCGATCGCGCGGTTACCGCATTTTTGGCCAAGCTTTTTCCTGAGGGTACACGCAGATTGCGGATCAGGTGATAGGTTTCCACCATGGGTGCTGCACCCCACTATCGAACGCTGACTCCTATGGGGGGAGTACCGGTCCGTTCTTGGGTGCGKCTCTCGGCGTTTTAAGGGTCTAGGACCCTTCGGATCCGGTCTCATGGGGGGACACAGTAGTGAATCGCGTGGAACGCAACGAGATGGTCACGCAGCACCTTCCGCTGGTGGGGTATCTCGTCTCAGATTTGTGCTCAAAAGCGTCACACCTTTCTCGCGATGACTTGGCCTCAGCCGGCGCTATTGCCCTGATCACCTCGGCCGATTCGTTCGATCCGGACCTCGGTGTGCCCTTCGGCGCGTTTGCGCGCCGGCGCATCCTTGGCGCTTTCGCGGACGAGATGCGGGCCAGTGACTGGGCCACCCGCTCCGCCCGCCGGCGGATCAAAGAGACCATGTCCGTGCAGGAAACGCTGGCATCCGCCCTGGGCCGCACTCCGACGGTGGACGAAATCGCGTCCGCACTCGGTGTCCAGCAAAGCGTGGTGGAGGCAGCGCTGGCCTATGCCTCCCGCACGCTGACGCCCCTCGACGAGGCCGTTGTGGACACCCTCGCCGCTGAAACCCTCTCACCCGAGCACTCCGTGCTGGCGGACGAACGACTCCAGTACCTCCGGGCCGMCGTGAAGTCCCTGCCCGAACGGATGCGCTACGTTGTCGAGGAAATCTACTTCCGTGACCGGACGGTCAAAGACCTCGCCGCGGAACTCGGATCCACTCACGCCGCAGTATCCCAGCAGCGGTCCGAGGCCATCCGGCTAATGCGCGACGGACTGACGGCCCACTACGCCGACGACCCCGAACAGGCCTTCGAACCCCAGTCCAGGATTACCCCCCGACGCCGCAACGACTACCTCAGCCAGCTCTCCGAAGCCACCTCCGGCGGCATCACGCGGGCCATTTTTCCGCAGGGCCCGGTCCTCAACGAGGCTGTCTAGGCCGGCCCCTTCACGGTTAGTCAGCCTACTTAGTAAGCTGACCGAGAAATTCCGCCCGGAACCATCGCGACGCGGCGATGCCCTGCGGTAGCGTCGGAGATACCGGCCGGAGCGCCACGAGATGGCGCATGAGGCCTTCACTGCACCGGTTMTATCGAGGAGGACGCATGAAAGCATCACCCACACTGACGAACAACCTGCAGGCGGTTCTGGTGGACCTGATTGAACTGCATGTCCAGGGCAAGCAGGCGCACTGGAACATCGTGGGAACCAACTTCCGGGACCTCCACCTTCAGCTTGATGAGATCATCGACGCCGCCCGGGGATTCGCCGACGACCTCGCCGAGCGCATGCGCGCCCTCCACGCCCTGCCGGACGGCCGCAGCTCCACGGTTTCCAAGTCCACCGCACTCGCGGAGTTCCCCGCGGGCCTGATCAACACCAAGGACGCCATCGAGCGGATTGTCGCGGCCCTGGAAGCGGCCGTCGGCACAATGCGCAAGGTGCACGATGAAGTGGACGAGGAAGACCCCACCACCGCCGACCTCCTGCATGAGTTCATTGCGAAGTTTGAACAGTATGCCTGGATGGTCAATGCGGAAACCATGAAGGCCACCGCCAGCGTGACGACACCTGAAAGCAAATAGGGGTCGGCTCCCACCGCCCGCCCTTCCCTAAAACACAGTGTCCGGCGCCGGGTTCTCCCGGCGTCGGACGTCGTGTTTAAGCGCCCCTTGACTTCCCTCCGGACCGGAGAATACTTAAGGATGTGCTTAACAATTTAGCGGGCCACCGGCTCAGTGAACGGGAGCTCGACGGCGTCTTTCACGCGCTCGCCGACTCCACCCGCCGCGCGATCGTGGTCCGGCTCTGCGACGGGCCGGCTTCGGTMTCGCAGCTGGCCGCGCCGTTCGGGATGAGCCTGCCCGCCGTTGTGCAGCACCTGCAGGTCCTGGAAGCCAGCGGCCTGATCCGCAGCCAAAAGATCGGCAGGGTCCGCAGTTGCAGCATCGACCCTGTCACAGTCCGGCGCGCAGAGGACTGGCTGGGCCGGCGCCGGACGCCGGGGGAGAGCCGCCTTGACCGGCTCGAGGACTTCCTGGCCTCCGGTCCGCCCGCCAGCGAAGAAGAAACCAGCGAAGAACAGTTGCCMTCGAAGAGGAGTACGCCATGAACATCCCCGTCACCCATGCCAGCTTCAGCCTGGAACGCCGGCTGAACGCCTCGCCGTCGCGCGTATTTCACGCCTTCGCCGACTACGAAAGCAAGAAGAAATGGTTCGGCGGCCCGCCGGAATGGGAGCAGGGCGAATCCAGCCTGGACTTCCGGGTCGGCGGCCGCGAAACCGACGTCGGCGGCCCCGCCGGAGGCTTCGTCTCCACCATGCACGCGGTCTACCACGACATCGTCGAGAACGAACGCATCATCTACAGCTACGAGATGCTGCTGAACGGGGAACGCATGTCGGTCTCGCTCAGTACGGTCGAACTTGAGCCCGACGGCGACGGCACCCTGCTGACCTTGACCGAGCAGGGCGCCTTCTTCACCGGGTCCCCGGAAAGTGACGGGGCTCAGGTCGCCGGGCGCAAGGAAGGCACGGGCGGGCTCCTTGACGCCCTGCAGAAGTACGTCGACGGCAACTGAGCCTGCTACTTGGCCTTCGGCACCGTCCGGAGCACGATTGCGGCCAGGACGCAGGCCCCGGACATCAGGACCAGCGCGATGGCGGCCGTGATGTGCACGCCGGAGTCGAAGGCAGTACGCGCGGCCGCCGTCACGGATTCCGCCAKGGGAGCGGGGAGCATCCCGGCGAGCTCCACCGCGCCGGCGAGGGTTTCGCCGGCCTGGCTCGTCGCCCCGGCCGGCGCGAGCTCGGACACGCCCGCGGGGAGCCGGAGGTTGCCCTGGTACGAGGCCGTAAGGATGGAACCGAGGATCGCGGTGCCCAGCAGGGACCCCACTTCATAGCCGGTCTCGGAGATCGCGGCGGCGGCCCCCGACTTGTCGGCCGGCGCGGCGCCCAGGATCAGGTCGTTGGAGATTGTCTCCGCGGCACCCACTCCCAGGCAGAGGACCATCAGGGCGGCCAGGAGCAGTGACGGCCCGTGGCTGTGGTCCCCGAACGCCACCATGAAATAGCCCGCCGCGCTCAACAGCAGGCCGCCGGCCACGACGAAACCGGGCCGGACCTTCCGCACCAGCGGGACCACCAGCAGGCCGGCCACGACAGTGGCGATGAGGGCCGRGACCATGGCGACGCCGGAGGCCGAGGGGGACTGGCCCTCCAACAGTTGCAGGTGCTGGGCCAGGAAGAGAATGAATCCGTTGAAGGAGAACAGGGCCAGGACATTGGCGATGATGGCCGTGCTGAAGATCGGGTTGCCAAAGAGGCTGACATCGAGCATCGGCGCAGTACTGTCGCCGGTCCCGCGGGCTGTGCTGTGGCCTCCGGCCAGGTTGCGCTGGCGCCGGATAAAGACATAGCCCATCAACAGGCCGACGCCGATGCTCGCGAAGGCCTCCGGCGCCGGCCCGTGCGTGGCGAGCGCCTTGATCCCATAGACCACGGGCACCATGACCAGCAGGGACAAGATGATGCTGGGCACGTCGACGCGGCCGGGCTTCGGATCGCGGGATTCCGGTATCAACGCCGGCCCGAGCAGCAGCAGCGGCAGGATGATCGGCACCGCGACCAGCAGGACGGCACCCCACCAGAAGTGTTCCACGAGCCAGCCGCCGGCAATCGGGCCGAGGGCGGCACCGCCGGAGAAGCCCGCGGCCCAAATCGCTACCGCCAGGCGGCGCCGGTTGGGCTGGGGAAAGATATTGCGGATCAGGGAGAGCGTGGAAGGCATGAGCATGGCGCCGAAGAGGCCTAGCCCGGCGCGGCCCGCGATCAGCCATTCGGCGCTCGGGGCGAACGCCGTCGCGGCCGAAACCGCGGCAAAACCCGCGCTGCCCACGAACAACAGCCTGCGGCGGCCGATCCTGTCGCCCAGGCTGCCCATCGCGACGAGCAGCCCGGCCAGGACCAGAGGGTAGGCGTCGATGATCCAGAGCAGCTGGACTCCGGAGGCGGACAGGCTGCGGGCAATGGCCGGCAGGGCAAAGGTCAGGGCGGTGTTGTCCACGGCCACGAGCAGGACGGGGAACATCAGCAGGGCCAACGCCACCCAGTCACGCCAGGGTGCCTGGGGCCGGGTGGCCGCCGGGATGCYGGTCGCTGTGGTAATCGATGTGGTGCTCATAGGTCATAACTATACCGTCTGGACGGTACAGTTAAGAAATGCGGGGCCGGGCAGGCATGATGGGAAGCATKCCCARGAAACCCGTGGCCCGCGAGGCCGTGCTCGATGCCTTCGAATCCCTGCTCATCGAAGTGGGTGAACGCGCCGCGACGCTGGACGCCGTCGCGCGGCGGGCCGGTGTCTCCAAGGGTGGCCTGCTCTACCACTTCCCGACCAAGGAGGCGATGATCTCGGTCCTGCTCGAACGGCTGGACCGGCATCTGGCTGCGGATGTCGCCGCCATGGCCGCGGCTCCGGAAGGCGCGGCGGCGTACTTCATCAAGTCCTCCGTGTGGGCGGACACGCCCATGGACCGGGTTTTCGTGGCGGCCACCCGGCTCGCCGAGGTTGCGCACGAAGAAACCCTGCGCCGCTTCGCCGCCGGCCAGGCGAGCTGGCTGGAACTGCTGGCGGCCGACGTCGGGCCGGCCATGGCGAAGGCTGTCCTGTATATGGGGGACGGGCTGTACTTCAACGCCATGCTCGGCCGGGGGCCCGCCGGTCCGCCCGCTGAAATCGAGGCAGACGTCGAGGGACTCCTGGCCGCCGTCGAGAAGCTGCGCCGCTGAGGCTCGAGGCCGCCGAAGWCGCCGGAAGTGTGCGAGTTCGCGCGAACGTTACGGCGACCCGGCACGTTTCCGGCGAATTCGCGGTGCCGGCGCTCCTCGTAACGTGGGGCCGGCGGCGGGCGGGAGTTTGCGGACTCGCGCCCGGCATAGGACAATGATTGTTGTGACTGTTGTCACCCCCGATTGAACACCCAATTGAATACGCCTTTGATCTGCGGCGGGAGAGTCCTGCAAGTAGGTACAAGCAGGCGCCGTAGGAGCAAATCCTCCCCAGGAATCTCTCAGGCACCCGTACCGCCGCGGCAAGGCACCTCTGGAAAGTGGCAGGCTGTCCTCGACACGCTGTGCTCACCGACGGTGCAAGCGAAGCCCTCTTATGTGCACGGCTGCGCGGAAACTCTCAGGTCCAATACAGAGCGGGGAGKAACCCGAATCAATGTGGCGTACCCAGMGCCGCCTGAGTTATGGAGTTCCTTGTGACTGTTACCCCAGCCTCCACGTCTTTCGTCGACCGGCACATCGGTGCCCGTCGCCAGTCCGACGTCGACGCCATGCTGAAGGCTGTCGGCTACGACACCGTCGACGCCCTGGTGGACACCGCCGTTCCGAAAGACATCCGCCAGGACTCCGACCTCGCTCTCGGCGCGGCCCTGAGCGAAGTGGAAGTCCTCGCCGAGCTGCGCAAGCTGGCCGGCAAGAACAAGACGGCCGTGCAGATGATCGGGCAGGGCTATTACGACACCGTGACCCCGGCCGTGATCCGCCGCAACATCCTCGAGGCCCCGRCCTGGTACACCGCGTACACGCCCTACCAGCCGGAAATCTCCCAGGGCCGGCTCGAGGCGCTGCTGAACTTCCAGACCATGGTCCAGGACCTCGTCGGCCTGCCCATCGCCAACGCCTCGCTGCTGGACGAAGCCACGGCTGTCGCCGAGGCCGTGCTGATGATGCGCCGCGCCAATAAGAACAAGGAGGCGCACGACGGCAAGACCGTCCTCGACGCCGACTGCCTCCCGCAGACCATCGCGATCGTCAAGGGCCGCGCCGAGGCCCTCGGCTTCGAGGTCGAGGTCGCMGATCTGTCCAAGGGCMTGCCGGAGGGCGTCATCAACGGCGTCGTCCTGCAGCAGCCGGGCGTCTCCGGCCGGGTGTTCGACCATAGCGCCGTKATCGCCGAGGCCAAGGAGCGTGGCGCGCTCGTCACGGTCGCCGCCGACCTGCTGTCTCTGACCCTGATCACKCCCCCGGGTGAGCAGGGCGCGGATATCGCCGTCGGCTCCGCCCAGCGCTTCGGCGTGCCGCTGTTCTTCGGCGGCCCGCACGCCGCGTACATGGCCGTCCAGAAGGGCCTCGAGCGCTCCATGCCCGGCCGTCTCGTGGGTGTCTCCAAGGACAACGCCGGCGTTCCCGCCTATCGTCTGGCCCTGCAGACCCGCGAGCAGCACATCCGCCGCGAGAAGGCCACCTCCAACATCTGCACCGCCCAGGCGCTGCTGGCGATCGTGTCCTCCTTCTACGCCGTCTACCACGGCCCCGACGGGCTGAAGGCCATCGCCCAGACCGTCCACGGCCACGCCAAGACCATCGCTGCTTCCTTGAAGGCCGCAGGCCTGGACGTGCTGCACACCTCCTTCTTCGACACCGTCACCGTCTCCGTGCCCGGCAAGGCCGCGGAATTCATCGCGGCCGCCGACGCCAAGGGTATTAACCTGCGCGCCATCGACGCCGACACGGTCGGCATCTCCGCCGATGAAGCCACGACGGCGGGCATCGTCGCCGACGTCGTCGCCGCCTTCGGGGCTACCGTGGTGGATTCCGTAGATGGCTTCGTCCTGGACGCCGCCGTCGAGCGGACCTCCGACTACCTCCAGCACCCGGTGTTCAACACCCACCGCTCCGAAACCCAGCTCCTGCGCTACATCCGCCGCCTCTCAGACCGCGACCTCGCGCTGGACCGCACCATGATCCCGCTGGGCTCCTGCACCATGAAGCTGAACGCCACGGCCGAGATGGAAGCCATCTCCTGGCCGGAGTTCGCCTCCATCCACCCCTTCGCCCCGGAATCCCAGACCGCCGGCTGGCGCGAACTGATCGAGGACCTTGAAGCCCAGCTGACCGAGATCACCGGCTACGATCAGGTCTCCATCCAGCCCAACGCCGGATCCCAGGGCGAGCTCGCCGGCCTGCTGGCCATCCGCGGCTACCACCTCTCCCGAGGCGACGCCCAGYGMAACATCTGCCTCATCCCCGCCTCCGCGCACGGCACCAACGCCGCCTCGGCCGTCCTGGCCGGCATGAAGGTCGTCGTCGTCGCCACCGCCTCCGACGGCACGATCGACCACGCCGACCTGCAGGCCAAGATCGAGCTGCACAAGGACGCGCTCTCCGCCATCATGATCACCTACCCCTCCACTCACGGGGTGTACGACGCAGACGTCCGCGAGGTCTGCGACGCCATCCACGCCGCCGGCGGCCAGGTCTACATCGACGGCGCCAACCTCAACGCCCTCGTCGGGCTGGCCCAGCCGGGCATGTTCGGCGGCGACGTCTCGCACCTGAACCTGCACAAGACCTTCTGCATCCCGCACGGCGGCGGCGGCCCCGGCGTCGGCCCGGTCGCGGCCAAGGCACACTTGGCACCCTTCATGCCGGGCAACGCTGCGGACCCGGCCAACGGCGCCGACGGCACCCCGATCTCCGCTTCCCGCTATGGCTCGGCCGGCGTCCTGCCGATCTCCTGGGCCTATGTGAAGCTTATGGGCGGCCAGGGCCTCACCGAAGCCACCAAGTCGGCCCTGCTCGCGGCGAATTACATCGCGGCCCGCCTCAACGACTCCTTCCCGGTGCTCTACACCGGCGAAGGCGGCCTGGTTGCCCACGAGTGCATCCTGGACCTGCGCGAACTCACGGCCAAGACCGGCGTGACCGCCGAGGACGTMGCCAAGCGCCTGATCGACTACGGCTTCCACGCCCCCACCCTGGCGTTCCCGGTGGCCGGCACCTTGATGGTGGAGCCCACCGAATCCGAGGACCTGGGCGAGATCGACCGTTTCATCACGGCCATGGTCGCCATCCGCGCCGAGATCGACCAGGTGGCCCACGGTGACTTCACCGTGGAGCACAGCCCGCTGCGCAACGCKCCGCACACCGCCGCCGCCGTGATCAGCACCGACTGGACCCGCGAGTACCCGCGCGAGCAGGCCGTCTTCCCGGTCCACACGCTCAAGCAGGACAAGTACTTCCCGCCGGTCGGCCGGATCGACGGCGCCGCGGGCGACCGCCACCTGATCTGCTCCTGCCCACCCCTCGAATCCTTCGAAGAAGACACAGCAGTCCACTCCGACGACTCCGCCTCCGCCAACTAAGGACAGCCAACGATGACTGAGAATTACACGGCCCTGTACGAAGAGCACAAGAAGCTCGGCGCCTCCTTCACGGACTTCGGCGGCTGGCAGATGCCCCTGAAGTACAGCTCCGAACTCGCCGAGCACCACGCCGTCCGCAACTCCGCGGGCCTGTTCGACCTCTCCCACATGGGCGAAGTCTGGGTCACCGGCCCGGACGCCGCAGCCTTCCTCGACTACGCCCTGGCCGGCAAGATCTCCGCCATGGCGATCGGCAAGGCCAAGTACTCGCTGATCTGCAACGAGGACGGCGGCATCATCGACGACCTCATCACCTACCGCCGTGGCGAGCAGAAGTTCCTCGTCGTCCCCAACGCGGGCAACGCCAAGGTGGTCGCAGCTGCCATGGCTGAGCGCGCTGGTTCTGCCCAAGAAGGCGGATTTGAGGTCACCGTCCAGGACGCCTCCGCCGAAACCTCGCTGATCGCCGTGCAGGGTCCCAAAGCGGAGGCCATCCTGCTCCGCCTGGTCCCGGCCGCGCAGCACGAGCTCGTCACCGGCCTGAAGTACTACGCCGCCGTCGACGTCCCCTTCATGGTCGGCGGCGCCAGCCAKKACCTCTTGCTGGCCCGCACCGGCTACACCGGTGAAGACGGCTTCGAGATCTTCGTGGACAACCACGACGCCGCCGCCCTCTGGCAGGCGCTCATCGCCATCGCCGAGGACGGCGAGCTGACCCCCGCCGGCCTCGCTTCCCGCGACTCCCTCCGGCTCGAGGCCGGCATGCCGCTCTACGGCAACGAACTATCGCTCGAAGGCGACCCCTTCGCCGCGGGACTGGGCCCCGTCGTCGCGCTGTCCAAGGAAGGCGACTTCATCGGCAAGGCGGCCCTGGCCGCCAAGAAGGAAGCCGGCGCCGGCTCCACCACGGGCCGCAAGCTCGTCGGCCTCAAGGGCCTCGGACGCCGGGCTGGCCGCGGCCACTACCCGGTCCTCAAGGACGGCAACGTGGTCGGCGAGGTCACCTCCGGCCAGCCCTCACCCACTTTGGGCTACCCGGTTGCCATGGMCTACGTCGATGTCGAGTTCACCGAACCCGGCACGGCCCTGGACATCGATCTTCGCGGCAAGACGGAGCCTTTCGAAGTTGTCGCACTGCCGTTCTACAAGCGCCAAAAGTAGCCGAAGCTGTCCCGAGGGCTGCGTGACTATGGTTGCGTTAGCCCTTCGGGTCCGACATCCTCTGCATGCTCGGTCGCGAAGACGCCCGCTGGGCGGACGTGACGCTCCCTTAGACGCATGCTGCCGGATGTCGGGCCCGAAGGGGCCAGGCCGGCCCCTCAAGGTCAACTCACCTCCAGTCCCAGGCGTCATTGGGGGCGCCTTCGAAAGCCAAGGTGCTGGGGGCTGAACCGCCTACCGAGGGTCGGCTCCAGAAGATATCGAAAAGCCGCGGTTTCTTCCGGGGAACTGTTGGCCCCGGGAACTGAACTGGATATTAGCGGCGGGGGCGCGGCATCCGGAAGCGTGCGTCTAAGGGAGAGTCGCGTCCGCTCAGCGGGCGCCTGCGCGACCGAGCACGCKGAGGATGGCGAGTCCCGCCGCGTAACCCAGCAACAAATGATCAAGCCCACGACTTTCACAACGTAAAGGAAAAACACATGGCAAAAGTTGCCCCTGAACTGCAGTACTCCGACGAGCACGAATGGGTTGCGCGTGAGGCCGGGAATGTCGTGTCCATCGGCATCTCCGCTGTCGCCACCGACGCCCTCGGCGACATCGTCTACGTCGACCTGCCCGAGGTCGGCTCCGCGGTKACCGCCGGAGAGACCTGCGGCGAGGTCGAATCGACCAAGTCCGTCTCGGACCTGTACGCCCCCGTCACGGGCGAGGTCACCGAAATCAACGCCGCCGTCGTCGAGGACCCCGCGCTGATCAACAGCGATCCGTACGGTGCCGGCTGGCTCTTCAAGGTGGCCGCCGACTCGGACGGTCCGCTGCTCTCCGCCCAGGAGTACGCCTCCAAGAACGGCGGCGAACTGTGAGCCCGGCCGCAGGCACAGCCACAGCCGCAGGCACCGAGACACTGGCGTTTGAGCAGGTCGTCTCGCCGAGCCTGGACGCGGACCTGTCCGCCCTGGACCCGGAGATCGCCGCGAAGATCGACGACGAGCTCACTCGMCAGCGCGAGGGCCTGGAGATGATCGCCTCGGAGAACCACACCGCCAGGGCCGTCATGCAGGCGCAGGGCTCGGTGTTGACCAACAAGTACGCCGAGGGCTACCCCGGCAAGCGCTACTACGGCGGCTGCGAGCACGTTGACGTGATCGAGCAGCTTGCGATCGACCGGGTCAAGGCCCTGTTCGGCGCCGAGTACGCCAACGTCCAGCCGCACTCCGGCGCCCAGGCCAACGCCTCTGTGATGCACGCCCTGATCCGTCCTGGCGACACCATCATGGGCCTGAACCTGGCGCACGGCGGGCACCTGACCCACGGCATGAAGATCAACTTCTCCGGCCGGCTCTACAACGTCATCCCGTACCAGGTCCGCGAGGATGACCACCGGATCGACATGGCCGAGGTCGAACGCCTGGCCCAGGAGCACAAGCCGCAGCTGATCGTTGCCGGCTGGTCCGCGTACGCCCGCCAGCTCGACTTCGCCGAGTTCCGCCGGATTGCCGACTCCGTGGGCGCCTACCTCATGGTGGACATGGCCCACTTCGCAGGCCTCGTGGCGGCCGGGCTGCACCCGAGCCCGGTCCCGCACGCCCACGTCACGACGTCCACCACGCACAAGACCCTCGCCGGTCCGCGCGGCGGCATCATCCTCAGCAACGACGCCGACATCGCGAAGAAGATCAACTCCGCGGTGTTCCCCGGCCAGCAGGGCGGGCCGTTGGAGCACGTGATCGCCGGCAAGGCCGTGGCTTTCAAGATCGCCGCGTCCCCGGAGTTCAAGGAACGCCAGGAACGTGTCCTGGCCGGTGCACGGATCCTCGCCGACCGCCTGGTCCAGCCGGACGTCACCGCCAAGGGGATCAACGTGATCTCCGGCGGCACCGATGTGCACCTGGTCCTCGTGGACCTGCGCAACTGCGAGCTCAACGGGCAGGAAGCCGAGGACCGCCTCGCGGCCATCGACATCACCGTCAACCGCAACGCCGTCCTGTTCGACCCGCGTCCGCCGATGGTCACCTCCGGCCTGCGGATCGGCACCCCKGCGCTGGCCACCCGCGGCTTCGGCGAAGCGGMCTTCACCGAGGTCGCCGACATCATCGCCGAGGCCCTGATCGCCGACGCGGGCGCGGACCTGTCCGGTCTGCGTACCCGGGTGGAGGCCCTCGCCGCCGCCCACCCGCTGTACCCCTCGGTTGATAACCTCGCCTAGGCGACGTATCACTGAAGTAGACACGACGCCGGGCGGGCCGCGGCCAGAAGCCGCCGCCCGGCGTCGTGCATCCGGCGGTACTGCCGCCCACCGGCGGCCGCGCCGCCTTCCGGCAAGACCCTCTGCCGGGCCACAGCAAGACCTAGTTAGGAACCGACAATGGCTGTTGGAGTCTTTGACCTCTTTTCCATCGGAATAGGKCCATCCAGCTCGCACACCGTGGGCCCCATGCGGGCCGCCGCCGTCTTCGCCGAAGAACTCAAGGCCTCCGGCGACCTGGACAAGGTGGCGTCGCTGCGCGTTGACCTCTACGGCTCGCTTGCCGCCACGGGCCACGGCCACGGCACGATGACCGCCATCCTGCTCGGGCTCGAGGGCTTCCACCCCGAGCTGATCCTCCCCGAAGAAGTGGAGGGCCGGCTCGCCACGATCGCGGAGACCGGCATCCTGCAACTGGCCGGAGCTATTCCCCTGCCGTACGGCGTGAAGGACATGGTCCTGCGGCCGCTCACCATCCTGCCCCGGCACACCAACGGGATGACGTTCACCGTCTCGGACGCCGACGGCGAGGTCCTGCACAGCGCCACGTTCTTCTCCGTGGGCGGCGGCTTCATCGTCCGCGAGGGCGAGGAGGAGGCGGCCCTGAAGGAACTCGACGAATCGAAGAAGGAACTTCCCCTCCCKTTCCGGACGGCAGCGGAACTGCTGGGCCGCTGCCAGTCCAAGGGCCTCTCGATCGGCGAGATCATGTTCGTCAATGAGCGCGCCTCACGCACCGAGGAGGAGATCCGCGAAGGGCTCCTGCACATCTACTCGGTGATGGAAGGCTGCGTCGAGGTCAGCCTCAAGCGCGTCGGGCTGCTGCCCGGCGGCCTCAAGGTCCGGCGTCGGGCCCCTGACTGGCACGAGCGCCTCATGAAGGAGGACAAGGACCGGGACCCGAAGTACTGGCAGGAATGGGTCAACTTGATCGCGCTGGCCGTGAACGAGGAAAACGCCTCGGGCGGCCGTGTGGTCACCGCCCCMACCAACGGCGCCGCGGGCATCATCCCGGCCGTGCTTTACTACGCGCTGCACTTCGCCCCCGGCATGGACAAGGCAACCCAGGCCGACCGCGACGACGTCGTGGTCAAGTTCCTGCTGACCGCGKCCGCCGTCGGGGTGCTGTACAAGGAACAGGCCTCGATCTCCGGCGCGGAGGTCGGCTGTCAGGGCGAGGTGGGCTCGGCGTCGTCGATGKCCGCCGCCGGCCTGGCCGAAGTCATGGGCGGCACGCCCCAGCAGGTGGAGAACGCCGCGGAAATCGCCATGGAGCACAACCTTGGCCTGACCTGCGATCCGATCGGAGGCCTCGTCCAGATCCCTTGCATCGAACGCAACGCGATCGCCGCGGCGAAGGCCATCAACGCCGCCAAGATGGCCCTGTGGGGCGACGGCTCGCACCGGGTCTCCCTCGACGAGGTCATCGTGACCATGCGCGAGACCGGCAAGGACATGAGCTCCAAGTACAAGGAAACCGCGATGGGCGRCCTCGCMGTGAACGTCGTGGAGTGCTAGCGGKCTAGCCGGCGCCCGCCGGGGCCAATTGCGGCGGGCGCTAGTTGTGCAGGGCCGCCCACAGATTCAGCGAGGACGCGAACACGATCCAGGACAGGTAGGGCAGCATCAGCAGCCCTGCCGTCCGGCTGATGGGCCCGAAGAGCACCACGGTCACGGCCACCGCGACGGCGAGTGCCACGATGATCCCGAACGCGATCCACAGCGCCGGCGTCCCGAGGACCGGGTACAGGGCAAAGAAGGCCGGGGTCCACAGCAGGTTCAGCACCAGCTGGACCCCGTAGGCGGTGAGCGCCGTCCTGGACMCATMGGCGTGTTTGCGCCAGACCAGCCACGCCGCGACGGCCATGGCAGTGTACAGGAGTGTCCAGACCGGGCCGRAGACCCAGTTGGGCGGGGACCATGGCGCCTTGTCCGCCGCGGCGTACCAGCCGTTGACGTGGTTGGCTGTGGCCAGGCCGCCCAAGGCCGCAACGAGCGCCGACGCGCCGAGGAACACGAACAGTGCGATCACCTGGGAGCCGCTTCCGGCGCCTCGTGAGCGTCCGCCGGGCGCCCCGGGACGGCCTTCCAGCGGTTGTTGCTGAGCCTGCATGAGACCAGCGTAACCGTCTTGTCCGGACCGGCGGCAGGGTCCGGACCGATAGACTTGGGGCTGCATGTCCGCATGCCGCCGACGCTCGTACCGCAATGATTGGATGCCGCACCCTTGCGTGAATTCACCGCCCGCTTTGCCTCCGCCGAAGAGATTGCCAACTGGGATGCCCACGTCACCGCGAACCCCAACGGCGGCAATCTCCTGCAATCCGAAGCATTCGCCGAGGTTAAGCAGCACTTTGGCTGGAAACCTCTGCACCTGGTGTACGAGACGKCCGACTATACGAGCTACAACCTGGTCCTAGAGAAGTCCTTCCCGCTGCTCGGAAAGCTGTGGTATCTGATCAAGGGTMCCGACGTGGCCTCTGTCGACGACATCCCCGGGATCACCGCCGCGAACGCGGACTTCGTGAAGCGGGCCAGGCTGGGCGTCTTCGCAATCAAAATCGAGCCGGACATCATCCTCTCCGATGACGCCGCCCGGGTCCTCGAAGGCGCCGGACTCGTCAAGACCCACAACCTGCAGCCGAACGACTCCACGGCGCTTCTTGACATTGCGCCGGAGGAAAACCAGCTGCTGCGCAACCTGCACTCCCGCGGCCGCAATGCCGTGCGCCGGGCCATCCGCGAGGGCGTGGAGGTCCACAACGTCGAACCCACGGATGAGAACTTCCGGGCCATGTATGCCCTGATGACCACCACGGTGGAGGCCAAATCCCAGGTCCGGGTCCGCGAGTATGAGTACTACCGCCAGTTCTGGACCAACTTCCTGAAGCGGGACCAGGGCAGGCTGCTCTTCGTGTACGAGAACGGCGTGCCCTCGGTGGGCGCGTTCGTGATCAACTACGGCCGCAAGGGCACGTACAAGGACGGCGGTTCGCTGCAGAAGCGGGGCCAGTACGGCGACTCGCACCTTGTGCAGTGGACGGCCATCAACCAGCTCAAGGACCTTGGCTGCACCGAGTACGACTTCTGCGGCACCCCTCCGAGCKACAAGCTCAAGGACACGTCGAACCCGTTCCACGGGCTGGGCCTTTTCAAGACGAGCTTCAGCAAGACCGTGACCKACTTCGTCGGCTGCTACGACCAAGTGCTGAGCCCGTTGAAGTACAAGGCCTGGATGACGGCGGGGGAGCGCGTGGCACGCCAGCTCTACACCCGGCGCACGGGCCAGCAGTTCTACTAGGCCATCGGCAAAACCGTCAAGGACAGTGAGGAGGCCGGGATGAACAAAGTACCCGACGGCCGCCGCAGGCCGCCCACGGACGGCCTGCCCCGGACCGAACCGATGTCGCCCATGCAGGTGCGTCAGAACGTCGCTGCCAAGCGGATGCTGCGCCGGCTGGTCCAGGGTGAAAACCCGCCGACGGCGCCGCTGAGCATCGTGGACCGGCTCGCCGGCAGCCCCTATGCCAACCCCATGATCCAGGTCGGCGGCGTGGACGCCTCGGCCCGCAAGACCATCGACTTCGCCCTCAAACTGGCGGAATCCATGTTCCGGTACGGGGCCGGCGCCCTCGAGGTCGAGACCAGCATCATTGCCATCACCGCCGCGCTCGGGTTGAAGAACATCGAAGTGGACATCACCAACCAGTCGGTGGCCATCAACTATGCCCCGAAGGACCAGACCCCCATCTCCTTGCTGCGCGTCGTGCGGTCCTGGACCAACAACTACGCGGGCCTCTCGCAGGTGCACCAGCTCGTGACGGACATCGTGGCCGGCGGCGTCGGCCGTGAGGAAGCCGTGCGCCGGCTCGAGGACATCACCCGCAGCGCCAAGCCGTTCCCGCGGTGGATGGTCACGGTGGCTTTCGGCGTGTTCTCCGCCGTCTTCGTCGGCGTCCTGGGCGGAGGGCTGGGCGCGTCCATGGTCGCGTTCATCTCCAACATGTTCGTGAGCCTGCTGGCCCGCCAGCTGGGCCGCTGGCGMACTCCGGACTTCTTCATAACGGCCTCGTGTTCGTTCCTGGTGACCATCATCGCCCTGCTGTTGTGGCGCTTCGGCAGCCCGGTGGGGGTACAGATTGCCCCGGCGATCGTGGTGGTCGGCGGCATCCTGCTGCTCCTGCCCACRGGACGTCTCGTATCCTCGGTGCAGGATGCGATCAACGGCTTCCCCGTTACGGCGGCGGGCCGGTTCCTCTCCACGATGCTGACCTTCGGGGCGCTGGTCGCCGGCATCGCCGTCGCCTTCGTCGTGGGCGACATGACCGGCATGGAACCGATCGACGTCACGGAAACATTCCCGCCCAGGTATGACTTGTGGGTCGTCGTCGTCCTGATCGCCATTGCGGTGCTGATGATCGGCATTACGGAACAGACCAGCGTGAAGCTGCTGCTGCCGACGGCGGCCGTGGGGGTGGTGGGCTATCTGGTCCTGATCGGGGGCGACGCCGTGGGCATCGGGTCCCGGTTCRCGCCGGCCCTCGCGGCTGTGGCGATCGGGTTGCTGGCCCGGGTGGTRGCCCTCCGGATGGGTGCTCCCCAGCTGGTCGTGGCCGTCCCCGCGGCCCTGATCCTGCTTCCCGGACTCACCATATTCCGGTCCATGTATGTATTGACCATCGAGGAATCCGAGATTCTCATCGGCGCCGGGGGGATGCTCAACGCCGGGGCGATCGTGCTCGGCGTCGCTGCGGGGATTGTGCTMGGTGACACCCTGGCACGGCCCCTGACGCGGAGCCTCGCCAGCAACGAGCGGCGCCGGGCCCGCCGCCGCTAGGCCGTCCGGCCAGCGGCGCCTTTGGACCTTGTGCCGTTAGACCTTGCCTATTGGCAGCTTCTTCTCCGCCTGGAAGTCGTCCTCCACGCGGCCCTTCGCCCAGTAGCCGGAGAGGGAAACCTGGGTCCGCTCCAGCCCGCGCTGCACGTAGAAAACGTTGCGCAGGCCCTTCATGTAGCCCCGCTCGCCGTGGGCAAAGACCTGGACTCGGCCCTCGGGCCACTCGGCGTCGCGCACGGCCGTGACCAGCAGTTCGCTCTCGCCGGCGGGGACGCCGCGGCGCAGGAGCCAGCGCAGTTCGACGCCGGCAGGCGCCGCGATTGCCTGGATGTCGGCGTCGCTGTCCACCTMGAGGATGGCGAGGCCGCGGGCGTCCTGGGGCAGGGACTCTACGGCGGCGCCGATGGCCGGGAGCGCCGATTCATCGCCGGCAAAGAGGTGCCAGTCCGCCGTCGGGTCCGGGTTGTAGCCGCCGCCCGGGCCCGTGAAAGTCAGGCGGTCGCCGGGTTTGGCCGCTGCCGCCCAAGGGCCGGCGAGGCCCTCGTCGCCGTGGATGACAAAGTCGATGGCGAGTTCCCGGGCCGCCGCGTCCACCCAACGGACCGTGTAGGTCCGGGTGAACGGCCACTGGCTGCGCGGCATGGATTCCCGGATGGCCCACAAGTCCAGGGGTTCCGGGTAGTCGATGCCCGGCTGCGGAAACACGATCTTGACGTACCGGTCCACATAGTCGTTGTTGGCATACCCTGCGAAGCCAGGGCCGCCGGCGATGATCCGGACCATGTGCGGGGAGAGCTGTTCCCGGCGCAGGACAGTCAGGTCAGTCTGGGGGCGCGAGTTCTTGTTGGCGGTGGTGGCGGCGGGGACGGAGGTCATGCAGCTAAGCCTAACCAAGAACCCCGGCCGGGAACCCCGGCGGGGAGGCCTGTTACGGCAACGGCGGCAGTTCCCAGTCGACGGTCCCGTCGCCTTGTTCCTGCAGCAGCGTGTTGGTCCGGCTGAATGGCCTGGAACCGAAGAAGCCCCGGGATGCCGAGAGCGGGCTGGGGTGGGCGCTGGCGATCACGGCGGCGGACCCCAGCAGCGGTCTGACGGACTCGGCATCCTTCCCCCACAGGATCACGACGAGGGGAGCCGTGCCCGTGCCGTCCGCGGACACGCGATGCGCGACAGCCCGGATGGCCGCCGCCGTGACGGCTTCCCAGCCCTTGTTCCGGTGCGAACCGGCCGCTCCGGCGCGCACGCTGAGGACCCGGTTGAGCAGCAGCACTCCCTGCTCCGCCCAGCGGCTAAGGTCCCCGTGGACGCGGGGCGGGAAGCCGAGATCGGCCTCCAGTTCCTTGTAGATGTTTGCGAGGCTGCGGGGGACCGGCCGGGTGCCACCATCGACGGCGAAGGACAGCCCGACGGCGTGCCCCGGCGTCGGGTAGGGGTCCTGTCCCACGATCAGGACCCGGACGCCGGCCAGCGGCTGCCGGAAAGCGCGCATGAGGTTGGACGGCGACGGGAGCACCTCATGCCCCGCCRCCGCGTCGCTGGCGAGGTAGTCCAGGACGTCCCGCAGCTGTGCCTCCACCGGCGCCAGCGCCTCCGCCCAGTCCGGGGCGACCAGCTCGCTCAGCGGCTGGAGTGCCAGCTCCGCAAAGCTGAGGTTGTCGGCGGCTGCGGGCTCCAGCTCGAACAAGGCATCGGAATCAAACACAGGTCCCATTCTCCCGCACGTCCGCCCGCGCCGCCCGTTCGTGGACCGCGCCCAAATGACAACCCTGTCGTTCGGCCGTAGCATGGGACTGACTTTTCACCGGATCCAGCCAAGGGAGTGTGTCGTGTCCGAAACAGCGCAAGAGCACGTGCTCGCGGGGGATTTTGACGGAATTTCCGACGCCGGGGACAGCCTGTGCGCGGTGGCGGACGAATCGCCGCTKAGTGCCCGTGACCAGCAGATGCTTGCCTTGGAGCGGCAGTGGTGGAAGTACGCCGGGGCCAAGGAACAGGCCATCCGCGAGCTGTTCGACCTTTCCGCCACGCACTATTACCAGATCCTCAACGCCCTCATCGATACCGAGGAGGCGCTGGCCCACGATCCCATGCTGGTCAAGAGATTGCGTAGACTACGTACATCACGCCAACGTGCCCGCACTGCCCGTCGTCTGGGAACAGATTCGTAAAGTAGCGCCACGCGCAGCCGGATTCGCAGGTCCTGTTGCGCCCGCTTCCGGCCTCGGGCACCCCGTATGAAATCAGCAAGGACGTCGTTTAGCCATGACCAAATACGCTCGGGATGAATTTGATCGGGTCCCGGAGACCTCTACCCGGCAGGGTGTCCACCGGACCGTCGCCGAATCGCGCCGCCGGAGCCTGGTGCCCATCCTGGCGGCGGGCTGCGTAGCGCTGGCCATCGGTCTGGTGGCCTTCCTGATCCTGCCCAAGCTCGGCTTTTCTGCGGGTCAGGCATCTGCCGTCTCTGCTGGCAGCAGCGCGTCCGCCAGCAGCAGCCCGTCTGCYACGAGCCCGGCGAGTCCCAGTCCCGAGGCGACCAGCACGGCCCCGGCCAGCCCCGAAGCTGCCACGACGGCGCCGGAAGCATCGCCCTCCGCAACACCGGGGGACACCGCCGCCGGCGTGGACAAGACGCAGCCGGTGACGATCTATAACGGGACMACCACCGCCGGCCTCGCCAGCAGGGTCGGCGGCACCGTCAGTTCCGCCGGCTGGGTCCTGGGCMAGACGGGCAACTGGCCCGGSGTTCCCCAGCAGGCGTCGGTGATTTTCTACAGCGGCGTGGACCAGAAGGGCAACGCCGAGGCTCTGGGAACACTCCTGGGCATCGACACCCTGGTGGAGTCCGCCGAGTTCAACACGCCCCTCGTCGTGGTGATCGGCCCCGGCTTCCAGTAACCCATTCCGGTTACGCCTCAATAACTATTCACCGGCGGGTCTGCCCGTCACCGGCATTACTGCGGGACGCTGTGGATACAGTGGCTGCGGATTTCTCTCCGCAGTCCGCGGCGCACATCGACGTGGGCCGCACGCAAGCTAGCTGAAAGTGTGGACACCATGGCACTGGGAACCGTCAAATGGTTCAACGCCGAAAAGGGCTACGGCTTTATCACTGTCGACGGGTCCGAGAACGACGTCTTCGTGCACTGGTCCGCGATCATCGGGGAAGGCTACCGCGCCCTGGATGAGGGGCAGCGGGTGGAGCTGGAAATCGGCGAGGGCGAAAAGGGCCCGCAGGCTGAAAGCGTTCGGCCCGCCTAGTGGCACTTCCCGCCCTCACGGACACCCCGCGGAACACCGCCCGGCGCCGCACAGGAACTTTGCCGTTGGGACGCGCCCTGGCAGCGGCAACGGTAGCGGCCCTGGCACTGACAGGCTGCCTGGGGCCGGCGGGCAGCGCCCGCGTGGCCAGCGCCGACGCCAGCGGCGACGGTACCCTGCGCATCGGCCTGATCCTGGACAACACGGGGCGGCAGAACTTCCTCAACGCCCCCCAGCTTGCGGCCGCACGGCTTGCCGTCAAGGACATCAATGCCGCCGGCGGCCACAAAGGCAAACCCGTGGAGCTGCTGCCGGAAACCATCAGCACGGACACCGCCGCCCAGGCCAAAGCGCTCGTGGCCGCCAAGGCCGACGTCGTGATCGGTCCCACCGATTCCAGCCGTGCCCCCGCCGCCATCGACGTGCTGTCCAACGCCAAGGTAGCGCTCATTTCGCCGGCCAACTCTGCCAGCGGGCTCAGCAACTACAAGAGCGGCGGCTACTACTTCCGCACCGCGGCGGCCGACGTCGCCCAGGCGTCCGTCCTGGCCAAGCTGGCCAAAGACGGCGGCGCCAAGACCCTGGCGGTCCTGCATGAGGAAGGTGACTACGGCAAGGACGTAGCTGCCGCAGTMGACAGTGCAGCCAAGCAGTCCGGCATGGACACCGTGGCGGACGCGGAGTTCAAACCGGGCCAGGCGCAACAAGCTGCTGCCGCCGCGAAAGCCGCGAATCCCGACGCCGTGGTCCTGGTCGCGCGCGATGGCGCCCAAGGTGCCATCGCCGAACTGAACAACKCCGGCCTTGCCGGGAAGAAACTCGTCCTCAGCGACGGAGCAGTGAACCAGTACGGCTCCGGGCTGGGCGCACGCGCCCTCGACGGCGCACGCGGGATCCTGCCCGGTGTCTTCCCCTCCGCGGCATTCCAGGCGGACCTCGTGGCGGTAGATCCCGGGCTGAAGGACATGACGTTCGCCGCCGAGACGTACGACGCCGTCATCCTGGCCGCCGTCGCTGCCGCCGCAGCAGAGGACGACGCCGGAACCTCCATCGCGGCGTCCCTCGTCCCCTTCTCCGGCGGCGCCGCCGCAGCAGACGGCCAGACCGCCAGCCCGGCCGCCAGCAAGGTGTGCACGAGCTACAAGGACTGTGAAGACGCGCTGCGGGCAGGCCAGCGTCCGGACTACGACGGCCAGTCCGGACGGATCAGCTTCGATTCACACGGGGACATCACTCAGGCGAACTACGTGGTCTACACCTACGGCGAGGACAACATGGCCAAGATGAGCGGCACGGAGACCGCCAGCAGCAACGGCGGCTGATCGCTCGTAGCGTATTGGGCCCGCGTGGCGGGCGGTTCGGGCAGGCCACTGCTTGCACTCTCCCCGGGGGAGTGCTAATTATTGAGTTAGCACTCMAGCGCACTGACTGCTAACACGACGCCCGGTCCGCCCGGCCGCGAAGTGAGGCGGCCGGTCCAGGAGCTAAAGAAACACCTTGCTGGGGTGAGATCCCGGACCCAGCGGCATACAGAGGCCGCCGGGTTGGGATCGTCCGTCGCGGGCACCGCAGCGAAGGTTCATTCTTAACGACTGTCCCGAAAGGACTACTGCCGTTATGGCCAAGATCATTGCATTTGATGAAGAGGCACGCCGCGGTCTTGAGCGGGGCCTGAACATCCTCGCCGACGCCGTCAAGGTCACCCTCGGCCCGCGGGGACGCAACGTCGTCCTCGAAAAGAAGTGGGGCGCCCCCACGATCACCAACGATGGTGTTTCCATCGCCAAGGAGATCGAGCTGGACGATCCTTACGAGAAGATCGGCGCCGAGCTGGTCAAGGAAGTTGCCAAGAAGACGGATGACGTCGCTGGCGACGGCACTACCACGGCCACCGTGCTCGCTCAGGCCCTGGTCAAGGAAGGCCTGCGCAACGTCGCGGCCGGCGCTGACCCGCTGTCCCTCAAGCGCGGCATCGAGAAGGCTGTTGAAGCCGTCACCCGCGAGCTCCTGGCCTCCGCCAAGGAAATCGAGACCAAGGAAGAGATCGCCGCCACCGCGTCCATCTCTGCTGGCGACAACGAGATCGGCGCCCTGATCGCCGAAGCCCTCGACAAGGTCGGCAAGGAAGGCGTCATCACGGTCGAGGAGTCGAACACGTTCGGCCTCGAGCTGGAGCTCACCGAAGGCATGCGCTTCGACAAGGGCTACATCTCCGCTTACTTCGTCACCGACGCCGAGCGCCAGGAAACGGTCCTTGAGGATCCCTACATCCTGATCGTCAACTCCAAGATCTCCAACGTCAAGGAACTCGTTGCAGTCCTCGAAAAGGTCATGCAGTCCAACAAGCCGCTGCTGATMATTGCCGAAGACATCGAGGGCGAGGCCCTGGCCACCCTGATCGTCAACAAGATCCGCGGCACCTTCAAGTCCGTTGCCGTCAAGGCTCCGGGCTTCGGCGACCGCCGCAAGGCGCAGMTGGCCGACATCGCCATCCTCACCGGTGGCCAGGTCATCTCCGAGGAAGTCGGCCTCAAGCTTGAGACCGCCGGACTCGAACTCCTCGGCAAGGCCCGCAAGGTTGTTGTCACCAAGGACGAGACCACCATCGTTGAGGGTGCAGGCGACGCCGACCAGATCGCCGGCCGCGTGTCCCAGATCCGCGCCGAGATCGAGAACTCGGATTCCGACTACGACCGCGAGAAGCTGCAGGAGCGCCTGGCCAAGCTGGCCGGCGGCGTTGCAGTCATCAAGGCCGGTGCCGCAACCGAGGTCGAGCTCAAGGAACGCAAGCACCGCATTGAGGACGCTGTCCGCAACGCCAAGGCTGCTGTTGAAGAGGGCATCGTCGCCGGCGGTGGCGTTGCCCTGATMCAGGCCGGTGCCAAGGCATTCGCGAACCTGCAGCTCTCCGGTGACGAAGCAACCGGTGCGAACATMGTCCGCGTTGCCATCGACGCCCCGCTGAAGCAGATCGCCTTCAATGCCGGCCTTGAGCCCGGCGTCGTGGTGGACAAGGTCCGCGGCCTGCCCGCAGGCCACGGCCTCAACGCAGCCACGGGCGAGTACGTCGACCTGCTGGCCGCCGGCATCAACGACCCGGTCAAGGTAACGCGCTCTGCCGTGCAGAACGCGGCTTCCATCGCCGGTCTGTTCCTCACCACCGAGGCCGTTGTGGCCGACAAGCCGGAGAAGAACTCCCCGGCTATGGGCGGCGGCGACGACATGGGCGGCATGGGCGGCATGGGCGGTTTCTAACCACCCGGCTTCCAGYCACCTGAACTAATCGTTMAACGAYGGCGGTCCCACCTTCGGGTGGGGCCGCCGTCGTCGGTTAAGCACATCCCCGCCCGGACACCCTCCCTCACGAAACGCACTGATCCAGCGGACGCTGCCTTAGGTAGCACGGTGATCACGCGGCTGCTCTGCTGAGAACGGGCGGTGAGGGAGCGTTGGGTGGATTGGTCGGTGGTTTGGTGCCGGATGTGAGGGGGCGTCGGTGAACGTCGGCGGGGTCTGGCAGGATAGATCAGTGACGATTACAGCAGCGGCCGACGGTTCGGCCTTAGGAAATCCCGGCCCGGCCGGCTGGGCCTGGTACGTGAATGACGACTGCTGGCGTGCCGGCGGATGGCCCCACGGCACCAACAACCAGGGCGAGTTGATGGCGGTGCTGGACCTGTTCCGGGCCACGGCTCATGTGCCCGCCGAAGACCTGCTCATTCTCTGCGACAGCCAGTACGTCATCAACGCCGTGACCAAGTGGATGCCCGGCTGGAAGCGCAAGGGCTGGCGCAAGGCGGACGGCAAGCCGGTGCTGAACGTCGACCTCCTCAAGGACATCGACCAGGCCCTCGTAGGACGCAAGTACACCTTCGAATGGGTGCGGGGCCATGCAGGCCACGAGCTCAACGAAGCGGCAGACGACCGCGCCCGGGCAGCTGCCACGGCGTACCAGCAAGGCGTGGCCGTCCGGCAGGGTCCCGGATTCGGGACAGCGGCAGTGGGGGCGCCACCGGCAGCCCCGGCGGGCTCCACGTCGCCGCAGGCGGCCCATCAGGCAGCGCGGGCAACCGCGGCCCCGGTGTCACAGGTGGCGGCCCCGCAGCAGGCCATGCGGCCGACCCAGTCCACGGCACCCTCCGGCCAACAGGAGCTCTTCGGCGCACCAGGCGCCTTCGAAGAGCCGGACCTCTTCAGCGAACTCGAAGAAGAACCGGCCACAGCCGTGGCGGAGACCAGCCCCGAAGCAGTGGTCGAGTCGCTCGAGCGGGAACTGCTCCTACCGGAAACCCGGGCGGACTTGGGCCGCACAGCAGTCCTGCTCCACCCCGACTTCACCGAAATCGGCAGCTCCGGACGCATCTGGACCCGCGACGCCATGATGATGGCCCTGGAGGACAACCCCGGCGGACCCTCCGAACTGGAGCTGCTGGGCGCGGACCGGCTGGGAGAGAAGACAGTGCTCCTGACTTACCGCAGCCACACGCGCGAGGGATCAGCCCTGCGCAGCTCCCTGTGGGTCCTTGACGGGGCACAGTGGCGGCTGCGCTTCCACCAGGGCACGCCCGAGGCCTGACGCGCCCCGGGAAGGCCTGGCCAGGACCCGGAGGCTCAGGTGAAGCGCTGCACGTTCCCCAGCTCTGCCTGGTCATAAGTGGCGGCTGCCGAATTCAGTGCAAGGTTGATGGACGCCAGGGAGGCTTCGACCCTGCCTTGGGTCAGCGCCCACTCGGCGACCAGGTTCTGGAAGTTCGTCGCCGCGGTGCCGCGCCAGCTGCCCTGGAGTTCGTCCAGCCCGTGTTTCATGGCGTGGACGTCCGCGCTGATCCGCTCCACAGTGGCCTTCACGTTGGCGGATTTCAGCTGGAGGAGTTCGGTATCGACGGAAATGATGCTCATGGCCATGCCCTCTCGAATGTTCGAAGGAGGCAGCAGGGACCCGGCAACCTGCGGACCAGGGCCAAGAGCCAGCCGTTTCGTGACTTCTTTCTGGACAGCCTTGCTGGACGGCCTTTGCCGGACAGTTATTGCTGGAGAAGCTTGCGGGAACTGTCTGCCTCATCCGGATCTTCCGGACACCTCGAGCGTAGGCAGGCAGCGCACCGGGCGGACACCGCCGGCGGCTCCTATGTGGACAACTCCGGCGCGGGCAATGCCGTGGCGTCCTCGTCCAGGAACGGGATGCTGACCGCCAGCGTGGCGCCGCCGCCGTCGGTCTTTTCGACCCGCACGGACCCCGCATGCGCGCCGATGATGGCGGCCACGATGGCCAGGCCGAGTCCGCTGCCGCCGGTTTCCCGGGTCCGCGACGTATCCGCCCGGTAGAAGCGCTCGAAGATCCGGGCCGCCTCCTCATCCGGGACGCCCGGTCCGTGGTCTCGGACCTCGATTACGGAGTGCCGTGCGCCGTCCGGCGCGGTCCGGACCCCGACGCCAATCTCGATGGGGCTGCCCTCCGGCGTATACCGCAGGGCATTGCCGACCAGGTTGCTCACCACCTGCCGCAGCTTGGCTTCATCGCCCAGGACCGGGGCAGCAGCCGGGGCAGCTCCGTMGAGTCCGGTGAGGGTGATGGTGCGGCTGCGGTCGCTGGCTTGGGTGTCCACCACGGCATCGTTGGCCAGGAGCAGCAGATCCGCCGGTTTCTGCTGCAGCGGGCGCTGTTCGTCGATTCTCGCGAGCAGCAGAAGGTCCTCGACCATGGCCCCCATGCGCTTGGCTTCGCTCTCGATCCGTCCCATCGCGGTGGCCACGTCTTCCGGCGTGGACAGCGCGMCGTGCCGGTAGAGCTCGGAGAATCCCCGGATGGTCACCAGCGGGGTGCGCAGTTCGTGCGAGGCGTCGGCCGCGAAGCGCCGCATCTTGGCCTCGGATGCCATCCGGGCGGCGAACGCTGTTTCGATGTGCGCGAGCATGGCATTGAGCGAACTCCCGAGCCGGCCCACCTCAGTGCCCGGGTTTTCAACCTCCACACGCCGGGACAAGTCTCCGGCGGCGATGGCGGCGGCCGTCTTCTCCACCCGAGCCAGCGGGCGGAACGACCGCGAGACGGTCCACGTGGCAATGAAGAATGCCAGGACCAGCGTCAGCAGGCCCACCCCCACGACCACCAGGGCGGCGTGTTCCATCACGGAATCGACGGGGTCCAGGGGCAGGCCGATCACGACGACGGCGCTGCGCTGGTTGTTGTCCACCACGTTGACCGCCACGACCCGCCAGTTGCCGCCGTCGGTGCCGCGCACCTGGAAGGGCACCTGCTGGMGTTCCCGGGCCTCGACCGTGGAGAAAGTCTTGATGGCGGGGTGGGAGTCCTTGTCGCCGCCAAACGTGTAAGGCGGGGCGCCCGGGCTGAAGAGCATCAGCGAATAGTCGGTGGGAAC
Source organism: Arthrobacter sp. 10T413_2 (assembly GCF_056394205.1). Lineage (NCBI taxonomy): Bacteria > Bacillati > Actinomycetota > Actinomycetes > Micrococcales > Micrococcaceae > Arthrobacter > Arthrobacter sp. 10T413_2. The sequence goes on from NZ_JBFTHK010000001.1 coordinate 100,614, forward strand.
GGTGKAGCTGGTTTCCTGCAACTGGCTGAAGGACTGCTGCTGGCGCGCGGAATCGACGGCGGCCCGGAGCTTGTCATCCACCTGGCCCTGCAGGAAGCTGTGCAGCAGGGTCAGCGTGCCCGCACCCGTGGCCGTAAGGGCCACGAGCATGAGCGCCATCATGATGGCCACGAGCTGCGACCGCAGCGACGCCGACTTCCARCGGTACAGCAAGGTCAGCGCTTCTCCGCTGTCCGCAGGACGTAGCCGACGCCKCGCTTGGTCTGGATCAGTGCCGGGGCCTCGGGATCGATGTCCACTTTGCGGCGCAGGTAGGAGATGTAGGACTCCACGATGGAGGCATCGCCGTTGAAGTCGTACTCCCAGACGTGGTCCAGGATCTGGGCCTTGGACAGGACCCGGTTCGGGTTGAGCATGAGGTAGCGCAGGAGCTTGAACTCGGTGGGGGACAGTTCGATTACGGTCCCGCCGCGGCGGACCTCGTGGGCGTCGTCGTCGAGCTGGAGGTCATCGACCCGGATCACGGCGTCGTCGTCGACCTGGGGCTGCGTGCGCCAGAGCACGGCGCGGATGCGGGCCACCACCTCGTCGAGGCTGAACGGCTTGGTGACGTAGTCGTCGCCGCCCACAGTCAGGCCGGTGACTTTGTCTTCGGTGTCGTCCTTGGCCGTGAGGAACAGGACGGGGAAGTGCTTACCGGCGGCGCGCAGGCGCCGGGTGACGGTGAAGCCGTCCATGTCCGGCAGCATGACGTCCAGGACTGCCAGATCGGGGGCGTGCTCCTCCGCGGCGGCCAGTGCCTCGCGYCCGCTGCCGGCTGAGACAACTTCAAAACCTGCAAAACGCAGGGACGTTGACAGCAGCTCGCGGATGTTGGGTTCATCATCGACGACGAGCAGCTTGGCTTCGGGTCCGTTCTTCTTMATGCTCCCATGATGCTCCCAGACTCTGGGAGTTTTCTGAATGAAAGATGGGTGTTGCATGGGCTGTTCCGGCCCTCGGGGAACTGCCGGGGCCGCACCAAGCGCGCCGCCGCCCCGGCTCAACCGGCGGTCCCGACGTCGTTGGCGTCCATGATCCGGTAGGCGTAACCCTGTTCGGCCAGGAAGCGCTGCCGTTTCGCGGCGAAGTCCTGATCCAGGGTGTCCCGGGCCACGAGCGAGTAGAACCGGGCGGCKCGGCCGTCCTTCTTGGGCCGCAGCAGCCGGCCCAGGCGCTGGGCCTCTTCCTGGCGGGAGCCGAAAGAGCCCGAGACCTGGATCGCCACCGAGGCCTCGGGCAGGTCGATGGAGAAGTTGGCCACCTTGGACACCACCAGGGTCTGCACCTCGCCGGCGCGGAACGCGTCAAAGAGGCGCTGGCGTTCCTTGACCGTGGTGTCGCCCTTGATCACGGGCGCGTTGAGGCGCTCGCCGATCTCGTCGAGCTGGTCGATGTACTGCCCGATCACCAGCAGCTGTTCGCCGGCGTGTTCGGCGACGAGTTCTTCCACCAYGCGGGTCTTTGTCTCCGAGGTCGCGCACAGGCGGTACTTGTCGGCGTCCTCGGCCATGGCGTAGGCCACGCGTTCGTCGCGGGGCAGGTCGATCCGGACTTCGACGCAGTCCGCGGGCGCGATGTAGCCCTGCGCCTCGATGTCCTTCCACGGCGCGTCGTAGCGTTTCGGGCCGATGAGGCTGAAGACCTCGCCCTCCCGGCCGTCCTCCCGCACCAAGGTGGCGGTGAGTCCCAGCCGGCGCCGGGCCTGCAGGTCCGCCGTCATGCGGAAGATGGGCGCCGGCAGCAGGTGGACCTCGTCGTAGATGATCAGTCCCCAGTCGTTGCCGTCCACGAGCTCCAGATGCGGGTACAGCCCGCCGCGCTTCGTGGTCAGGACCTGGTAGGTGGCGATCGTGACCGGCCGGACTTCCTTGACGGAGCCCGAGTACTCACCKATCTCCTCCTGAGTCAGGGACGTGCGCTTGAGGAGCTCGTCTTTCCACTGCCGTGCCGAGACGGTGTTGGTGACCAGGATCAGGGTGGTGGTGGAGCTGGTGGCCATGGCGGCCGCACCCACCAGCGTTTTGCCGGCGCCGCAGGGGAGCACGACGACGCCGCTGCMGCCGGCCCAGAAGTTCTCCGTTGCCAGCCTCTGGTAGGGGCGGAGCTTCCAGCCGGATTCGTTGAGCATGATCGGGTGCGGTGTGCCGTCGACGTAGCCGGCCAGGTCCTCGGCCGGCCAGCCGATCTTGAGCAGCAGTTGCTTGAGCTGCCCGCGCTGGGAGGAATGCACCACCACCGTCTCACCGTMGATCCGCGGCCCGAGCAGCGGGGCGATCTTCTTGGCGCGGCTGACCTCTTCGAGCACCGGATAGTCGGACGTGCGCATGACCAGGCCGTGCTGCGGGTCCTTTTCCAGCCGGAGCCGGCCGTACCGGGACATGGTCTCCTCGACGTCGATCAGCAGGGAGTGCGGCACCGGGAACCGGGAGTACTTGAGCAGGGTGTCCAGCACCATTTCGGCGTCCAGCCCTGCTGCCCGGGCATTCCAGAGCCCCAGCGGCGTCAACCGGTAGCTGTGCACATGCTCCGGGGCCCGTTCCAGCTCGGCGAACGCCGCGATGGCGTGCCGGGCCTCTGTTGCGAGTTCGTGGTCGACCTCCAGCAGGATGGTCTTGTCACTCTGGACGATCAGGGGCCCGTCATTCACTGGAGCAATTCCTCTGTGGCTTCTACATCGATAATCCGGTGAATGGACAAGACCCGCTCGGTCTCCTTGTCAGGATCGAACACCCGGACACGCCCGCCATTCACTGCTACCGGAACAACGCACTCGCGGCTGGCATTCCCCAGGCCGTCCACAACATTCATKACCACCCGCTGCTTGAGGCGGATCGCCTTCAGCAGGGTTTCCAGCCCCAGCTGGGTGGCCTCCTCGCTGCCGGGGGCAGCCGCCGGAGGATGAGCGCCGGCAGCGCCCGGGGAGCGGGTTCCGTCGCTACGCAGCACGGCCAGTTGGGCGTCGATGTMCGCCTCCGGCGGGGCTGTGCGCGGGGCCGTGTAGACCGGCCGGCCGCCGCCKGAAACCGGGGTGCTGCGGCRCAGCCGGACGAYGGCGGACGAGGCGTCCTCCAGCACAGGGGACAGGCCCAGGCCCTTGAGCACCTGGGCGGTATCCCGCGGTGCGGCGTGCGAGATGACCACGGTGGGCGCGATCCGCACGAGCCCGAGGCCGGYGGCGGCCGGGGCGTTGAGCAGATCCAGCAGGGCCGTCTCGTCCTCGCTCTGGATGAAGCTCGCCGCAGCCCCGACGCGCAGCCGGGAGTGGCGGGCGGCGGTGTCCTCGATGAGGTACTGCAGGGGCTGGGGGATGGCCGTGGCTGAATGCCGGCGCAGGAACTCCAGGATGGCCGCGGCGTCCTGGCCGGCGTCGAGGGCCCGGCGGACCGAAGCAACGGAGAACCGGTAGATGGTTGCCGGTCCCTGCCCCTCGGCCGCTGCCATGGTGAGGAGCCGGTCGCTCAGTTCGGGATCGAGATAGCCGGGGGCCACCGCGGTCAGGTCCGCCTGCAGCAGTATGTGCTGTAGGGCAGCCGGCAGGTGTTCGCCCAGGATTCCGAGGGCATCATCCGGCTGCTCGGCGGCGATGGCGGCGCCAAGCTGGCTGAGCGCGCCGGAACCGATGAGGCCCAGCATCTCTGCCTCCATGAGGATGCCGCGGATCAGCGAGCTGAACCGGCGGGCCATGCGGGGCTGGGTCCATTCGGCCCGCTCCAGCACGGCACCGGCATCGAGGACGGGCGCCTGCCCGTCGGGGGCCGCGGCCTCCAGGGTGAGTTCGTTGAGGATTTCCAGGACCCGTTTGCGGACCACCGGGGCGTCGGGCCGCTGTGCCTCGGCCGAGAGCGCGTTGATAGTGGTCCMGGCCATGCCCCGGTRGCCCGCCGGCCCCGGGGCAGCAGTATTTACGGGCTGGCCCACGAGGGAGGGGGCGCGCTCGCTGGCCAGCCAGGCGTTGACCAGCCACAGCCATTGTTCCTGCCGGGGAAGCGCCAGCCACTCCAGCTGCGGCGGCTGCACCCACGCGGAGCTGTCGACATCCAGCCGGAGCAGGCCTGCCATGCCGCAGAGTTCCGCGAGCACCCCGGCCTCCTGCACGCCGATCCGCAGCGAATCCGCCAGCCGCTTMATCTCCCGTACCCCGACGCCCCCGCTGCGCAGCGTCGCCAGGGGCTGCTCACGCACGGTGTACAGCACTTCGCCCACGAGCCGCAGCGTCTCCGCGATGGCGCCCAGCGCGGCGTTGCGGCGCAGCCCGGCGCTCGTGAGGCCCAGCCGGGGTACGGGCGGCACGAGGGAGAAGTCCTCAATGACAAACCCGCCGCGCAGCGACACGCCKACGCTGTGCGGCAGCTCGACGTGCGCGGCGTCCAGCGGCACCAGCAGCCCCCGCGCCAGCAGCCAGTCCACCGGGCCGACGTCGGAACTTTCGTGGAGCACTGTGGCGCGGCGTTGCGCCTGCGGAACGGCGCCCATGGCCCAGTTGCCGAACCGGGCCAGAAGCGCGGACGTGCGCTCCGGCGMGCTGGCCAGGATGTCCTGGACTGACTCCGGTGTTGCCGTCCAGTGCTGCAGCGCCAGGGCCGCTTCCATCGGCGTCGTGGCGGGGGAGATGGATGCCCCCCTACGGTGCAGTTCCCCCACCAGTTGCACCACGCGCTGCGCAAAAGCCGGCTGGAGCCGCACGAGCTCGGTGTAGCTGCGTCCCAGCCCGGCAGGGTAAATGCCGATCACATCCTTGAGGCTGCCGACAGGGAGGTAGTGCCGCGCCTTGGCAGCGGCGGGAGTCGCGCCGTGCGGTGGATCGGTGCGGTGGACGAGGGCCAGTTCCTGCAGGGAATGGAGCAGGCGGTCGATCGCGGCAACGGAGGAGCCATTGATCAGTTTCTTCAGCGTTGCCGCCGATGCGCTGTGTCCGGTATCGGCGTTGGTGCACAGGTGCAGGGTTTCCAGCACCTGCATCTGCGGACGGTTGAGCCGCTCCAGTGCCCGTTGCACGCTGACTCGTCCGCTGGCGCGGGCGGCCAKAGCGGCGAAGTCCGGGACGCCGGGAGAGATCAGGTCCGGCCGCGCGGAGAACAGGGCCCGCAACGAGTCGTCGCTTCGTGCCTGAAGTTCCTTGCTGAGCGCGCGGATAAGGGACATCGATCCAACGTTACCTTTCGCCGGGCCCGCGCGGGCGGCGCCGGGCGACCGCCGCGTCGACAACAAGGGCGAGCATGAGCATAAATGCCACCGGGAGCCCGTAGAGGGCCACCGAGGTAATCCAGACGGGCGCCACGACATGGTTGAACGCCAGGGCCATGACAGCGCCGACGGCGACGAGGGACAGCACGGCAATGGCGGCCGCAAGGATCATGAAGGGCCGCCGGTAACGCGTCAGTGTCATGAGGGCAACGCTAACAGTCCGGCATCGCCCGCGCCTCACGCCGCTAAAGTGAACAAGGCAGGATAACCTTGGAKATACAGACCAACACGGTCCGGGCAGTCATACCCTKAACCCGCGTATCCATGCGGATGCGGTGACCGCCGGCCGTGTCCCCCAAAGAACGAAGAAGGTTGATTACGTGCCTACCGGCAAGGTCAAGTGGTATGACAAGGAAAAAGGCTTCGGATTCCTCGCTGGCGAGGACGGCCAGGAAGTCTTCCTGCCCAAGTCCGCGCTGCCCGAGGGCGTCACGGACCTCAAGGCCGGAACGCGCGTTGAATTTGGGGTAGCCGACGGTCGCAAGGGGGCCCAGGCCCTCGGTCTKCGGGTGCTGGACAAGACGCCGTCCATCGCCAAAGCAAAGCGGCCCAGCGCCAAGGACCTTGCCCCGCTGGTCCAGGACCTCGTCAGCGTKCTGGACAACCTGTCCGGAACGCTGTCCGCGGGCAAGTACCCGGAAGGCAACAAGGGCAAGGCGATTGCAGCCGCCCTGCGTAAGGTTGCCGACGAGCTGGACGTATAAGGCTCTTGATGACTCAGGAACCTGATCAGTTGCCGGCGCCGGATGCCRGATCCAAAGTGCCGGCCGGATCCAAGGGAGCCGGCCCGAAGCAGGGGTCCCGCCCTCKCGCCGGCGTGCCCGTCTGGCGTACCGGCAAGCCTGACGCCTTCCTGGCCGCCGCCGTCGACGTCGCCCGCACCGCCGTGGAAAGCATCGCCCCCGCGGAGCAGATCGGCGAGCACCTCGGTGCCCGCAGCGAAGGCGACCGCCTGGTGACCCATCTGTTTGAATCCAGGCTGMCCGGATACCTGGGCTGGCAGTGGTACGCCGTGCTGACCCGCAACTCGCGGTCCAAAGTGGTGACTGTCCACGAGCTCGGCCTGCTGCCCTCGGAAGACTCCGTCCTGGCGCCGGCCTGGGTCCCGTGGGCTGAACGGGTCCGCCCCGAAGACGCGCAGACGKACGAGACCGAGGAGGCACCCGGCGCCCAGGCGCCGTCGCAGGGGCCCGACGCCGAGGACGACCTCCAGCACGACGGCGATGCCCGGGCCGCCAGCGAACAGGACGACGACGAGCAGGGCGCCAACGAAGAAGACGCCGCCGAGTACGACGCCGAGGACGCTCGGGAACGCTCCGCCGACGAGGCCGACTAGCGGTTGGAAGCGTCCGGGAGAGTGCATAGCGAGGGCTGGGCCTGATGTCCACGTTCAAATCCCTGCACATCCTGAACTACCGGATCTGGTTCGTCGGCGCCCTCATCTCCAACATCGGTACCTGGATGCAGCGCACTGCCCAGGACTGGCTGGTGTTCGCGCACCTGACGGCGCACGACGCCGGCGCGGTGGGCATTACGATGGCCCTGCAACTGGGCCCGCAGCTTTTCCTGGCCCCCGTGGCCGGACTGGTCGCGGACCGCTTCAACCGTAAACGGCTCCTGGTCCTGACCCAGTCCGCGATGGCGCTGCTGAGCGCCGGGCTGGGCATCCTCGTGATAACGGGCGCGGCGCAGCTCTGGCACGTCTACGCCTTMGCCCTGCTGCTTGGCGTGGTCTCCGCGCTGGATGCCCMCGTCCGCCAGACCTTCGTCTMGGAACTGGTCCAGGACGACTACCTTCCCAATGCCGTGGCCCTCAACAGCGCCTCCTTCAAMGTCGCCCGGATGATCGGCMCCGCTGTCGCCGGCGTGCTCACGGCCGTCGTCGGGCCGGGCTGGGTCTTCCTCATCAACACCCTCACGTTCGCCGCCCTGTTGCTGAGCCTGGCGAAAATCCCGGCGGCATCGCTGCGCCGGCTGCCGCGGGCAGCGGCCGGCAAAGGCAGGATCCGCGAGGGGCTGCGCTATGTGAGATACCGTCCGGACCTTGTCGTGGTGCTCGTGGCGATCTTCATCGTGGGAACCCTGGGGCTGAATTTCGCCCTGTTCATCGCGGCCATGGTGGGCACCGAATTTGGCCTCGACGCGGGCGCCTTCGGCCTCATGAATTCGATCATGGCGATAGGCTCCGTCGCCGGGGCCCTGCTATCCGCCGGCCGAGGCACACCGCKCCTGCGGGTGATCTTCGCGGCGGCCGGGGCGTTCGGCGTGACCTCCGGCATCGCAGCCCTGGCTCCGAACTACTTCTGGTACGGCGTCGCGCTCGTGCCGGTGGGGCTGTTCGCGATCACCATGATGACGAGCGCCAACGGGTACGTCCAGACCACCACGGACCCGGTGATGCGAGGCCGGGTGATGGCCCTGTACATGGCGATCTTCATGGGCGGAACGCCCATCGGGGCGCCGTTCGTCGGCTGGGTGGCAAACATCGCCGGCCMCCGCTGGTCCATGGGCGTCGCGGCCGTTGCCGGCCTGCTCGCGGCCCTGATCGGGCTGCTGTGGATCATCCGGGCGAAGCAGCTGCGGCTCCACTTCAACCGCCGGGCMCGCGGGCTGCGGTACTTCCGCGTGGCAAGCCGCGCCGGCGGATCCGGGGCCGGTGCAGCCGGCGCGGGCCCGGGCGCCCAGCCGGAGGGCATGCCCGGAAACGACGACGGCGCCGCACCGGCACGTGGCCGGGACGACGCCGTCGGACGCTGAGGCTACTTCTTGAGTGCTGCCACGACGAAGTCGATGCACTCAAGCAGCGCCGAGACATCGTCCGGTTCGATCGCCACGAACGTGGCGATGCGCAGCTGGTTGCGGCCCAGCTTGCGGTACGGCTCGGTGTCGACGACGCCGTTGGCGCGGAGCACCTTGGCGATGGCCGCGGCGTCGATCGATTCGTCGAAGTCGATCGTGGCGATCACGTTGGAGCGGTCTTCGGCCTTGGCCACGAACGGCGTGGCGTAGCCGGACGCCTCGGCCCAGCGGTAGATCCGGCCGGCGGAATCCGCGGTCCGGGCGGAGGCGAAGTCCAAGCCACCGTTGGCGTTGAGCCACTGTACCTGCGCATCCAGGGTCACCAGGGTGGCCAGCGCGGGGGTGTTGTAGGTCTGGTTCAGCCGGGAGTTGTCGATTGCGGTCTGGAGGTCCAGGAAGTCGGGGATCCAGCGGTTGCTGGCCTTGATGCGGGCCGCCCGCTCCAGCGCCGCCGGGGAGAACAGGCCAAGCCACAGGCCGCCGTCGGACGCGAAGTTCTTCTGCGGCGCAAAGTAGTAGACGTCGGACTCCGCCACGTCCAYATCCAGTCCTCCTGCGGCCGACGTCGCGTCCACCAGCACCAGCGACCCTTCGTCGGCGCCGGCCACGCGCCGGACGGGGGCGGCCACGCCGGTGGACGTCTCGTTCTGCGGCCACGCGTAGACGTCGACGCCGGCCTCGGCCTGGGCGGTGGGGCGGGTGCCGGGCTCGGCCTTGATGATGGAGGATTCGGAGAGGAACGGCGCCTTGTTGGTAGCCGAAGCAAACTTCGAGCCGAATTCACCGAACGACAGGTGCTGCGCCTTGGTCTCGACGAGTCCAAAGCTGGCAATGTCCCAGAACGCGGTGGAGCCGCCGACGCCGAGAATCACTTCGTAGCCCTCGGGGGCGCGGAAGAACTCGCTGAGGCCATTGCGGACCGAACCGACGAGGTTCTTCACGGGTGCCTGGCGGTGTGAGGTCCCCAGCAGCTTTKCCGACGCCGCGGCGAGGGCCTCCATCTGTTCCGGTCGGACCTTGGACGGGCCGGCGCCGAACCGTCCGTCCTTGGGCAGGAKGTTGGCGGGGATCGTGATGCTGGTGTCGCTCACAGTGGCTCCAATTTTCGGCTGGTTCGTAGCGTGGCTGGGAGGTGGCCTGGCCGGGACGGCTACAACGGACACCCCTTGTCATTCTGCCTGTTTTATTCTGCCTGACGGCCCCCGGCGATACGGAAAAGCCTCTGTCATAGTCCGGTCATTGAGAAGGCCCCGAGGGGCCGGCCGGCGGACGCCGGKGGAGCATCCGCAGTCCGGACCAAGAATTATCCGGAGTAATTCAAAATAGGCTAGGCTGTTCTGCGAACGTACGGCGGATCTCGCCAGCGCGCATCCTTACACGCAGCCCGCACGCGGTACGGTGGGAATGACGCAAGGACTGCGCTCGAGGAGCTGAGCTGAATGACGGATCTGATCGATACCACGGAGATGTATCTCCGGACCATTCTGGAACTTGAAGAAGAAAACATCGTCGCCCTCCGCGCCCGCATCGCCGAACGACTCCGCCACTCCGGCCCCACTGTTTCCCAGACCATCGGCCGCATGGAGCGTGACGGCCTGGTGATTGTTTCCGGCGACCGGCACCTTGAACTGAMCGAAACCGGACGGAAACGCGCCGTCGGCGTCATGCGCAAGCACCGCCTCGCCGAACGCCTGCTCGCCGACGTGATCGGGCTCGATTGGGCCTACGTCCACGAGGAAGCGTGCCGCTGGGAGCACGTCATGAGTGAGCGCGTCGAGCGCAGGATCTTCGAGATGCTCGACCACCCGACCGTTTCGCCCTACGGGAACCCGATTCCGGGGCTCGCGGAACTTGGCGGGGCGCCCTCGGGGGCCCACGCGGACGGCGTCGTGAACCTGCTGGAGGCCATGGCCGGCTACGGTGCGGAGTCGCGGATCACGGTCAACCGGCTCGCCGAGCCCATCCAGGTGGAACCGGAGCTTCTGGCCCAGCTCGACGAGGGCGGAATCCGCCCCGGTGCGCTCGTTTCGCTGGAGCGGGTGGGGGAGTACATCTCGGTCCGGGTCCCGGATATCGAGGGCGCCTTGGAGCTGCCGCCAGAGGTTGCCGCGCATGTCTTTGTAACAGTCGCCTGACCAGCCAAAACGTCACCGTCATGGGACGACCCATGAGTTCTGCACAAACGCKATCACGGATTTATCACCGAGGGGCTTAATCGCCTATAGTTAGTGCCCTGTACCGATACCAAAGCGTTACCTGATCCGAAGCCGAACCCTGCCAGCGGATCAGTCGCAGAACCACCTCCTGGCAGGGGCGGGGGAACCACTATCGGCTGCTTCTTCGGCAGCCTTGGGGTGAAGTCCGTCAGCGGCAAGCAGCTTCCATCGAACGGTCCCCACAGGACGCCTCGGTGACCGGGTGCTTGCAACGGCGGACCGGGTCTTTGATCTCTCTGACCCGAATCCGACAGCTAACTTCGCAGGCTCTCAGAGAGGAACCGTTCTTGACCACCCAGACCGCCAGGGGCCGTCGCCGCGCGACCGGTCCCGCTCCGGAGCCGCGCCCCGTCGTCGCGCATACGGCCGAACGTCCGCGTGACGCGCACCGCGACGAGCGTCGTGGCCGCCGCAGCCCGTTCCGTCAGGTAACGGACTTTGCCGCCGCCAGCGGCGTGGGGCAGAAGGCCGGAATCGCGCTGGCCGCCACTGGTCTGGTCCTCACGGTGACGGTGCCCGTCACGAGTCCCGTCATGGCCTCGAACACCGACGGATCCGCGGTCTCGGCCGCAGTGCAGCCGGACGTCACGGCTGCCGCCGCCGCAAAGCTCGATTTCAGCCGGACGGCCATCGCCACCAAAGGCGACCCGGACGGGAAGCTCAAGCAGCTGCTGAGMGCCCAGTCCGTCGGCAGCATTACCCGCGCGGCTTCAGCCGGCACGCTGGGTCCGCCGCTGGACCAGCTGGTCACGGCATCGCCGTTCGGCTACCGCGTCAGCCCCATCACGGGCGGTCCGGGGGAGTTTCACCGCGGCCAGGATTTCGCCGCCCAGTGCGGCACGCCGGTCCACGCCGCCGCCAGCGGCACCGTGACCTTCAACGGATGGCACCCCTACGGCGGCGGCAACCGTGTGGTCATTGACCATGGCAACGGTCTGGAGACCACGTACAACCACCTGTCCTCGTCCTCGGTGAAGGTCGGCCAGAAGGTCTCCCGCGGCGATGTCGTCGCGCTGAGCGGGACCACCGGCGCCTCCACGGGCTGCCACCTCCACTTTGAAGTGATGGTCAACGGCGACGTTGTTGACCMCCTCGGCTRGCTGTAATAAAGACGATGGACAACTCTCAAATTCCCGTGACACGCCGTGATCTGAATGTGACATTGGGTCCGGAGTCCTGTAGGGTTTGAAGCACGCCAACTTTTMCGAAGTTGGCGCTCTTGAGTGGATTGCCTAGCTCTGCCACCGCTCAAGGTCCGTTCGCATTACATCGTCTGGCAGGGGCGGGGGAACCAATTTTGGCCTTCGAAAGAAGGCCTAGGGGTTAAGTCGCAACGCTTCCCAGTGAAGCAGCGCGGCCGGGTGACTCCCATCCGAATCCGACAGCTCACCTCGTAGGCATTGGGAGAGGCTACTTTCGTGTCTTCACGCCACAATGCTGCGCGTATGCGCACTGGCGCGGCTMTTTTGAGCCCGCTCACATCCACATCACGTGCCGCCCTTGCCGGCGCCCGGATGGGATCACGTTCCGCTGGCTCATTCGCTACCGAGTCCGGACAGCATGCAGTTTCCGCTTTTGGCGCGTCTTCGCAGTACACCCTTCGCTAAGTAACCCATTTCGGGGCGATCCGGCGTACCCCCAAGATGCCGGAGCGTCCTCAGTCCGCGCCCAAAAACGCGCGGTCCAAGGATCACGAAAGAGAGAACTTAATGACTACTCGTGCAACCGTTGCACGGCACCGCGCCGAGGTCACAAAGACCAACTCGCTGGCTGTTATTGCCAAGGCAGTCGGCGACAACGCCGGCGGCATGGGCCGTCAGGCCGCGGTCATCGCCGCAGCTTCCGGTCTGGTTCTGACCAGCGGAATCGCAGCCAACGCTGCTGAGACCAATGTTCAGCGCGAATCCACCTCCGCTTCCGCCCTGGAAGTCCAGTCGTCGGCTCCGGCCACGATTTCGGCTGCTTCCACCATTGCGATCTCCTACGAGAAGCCCGCCGTGACCACGTCGCCGGCTCCCGTCGTCGAGGCTCCCAAGCCCGTCGTGCAGGTCCAGACCGCAGCCACCCAGGCCGGCGGCGCCCAGGCCGGCGTCAACGGCGGCGCAGCTGCCCTGGCCCCTGCCGGAATCGGAAGCGGCGCCGGCGCAACTATCGCTGCCGCTGCCTACGCACAGCTCGGCGTGGCGCAGGACTGCACCGCCCTTGCCACCAACGCCCTGGCCGCGGCCGGTATCCACTACCACGGCTGGCCGGCAGGTTACCTGTCCCTCGGCCGCACCGTGAGCGCCGCCGAAGCTCGTCCGGGCGACCTCGCCTACTACCAGAACGGTGGCGTGGGCATGGCCCACATCGCTGTCTACGTCGGCAACGGCATGGCAGTCCACGGCGGCTGGAACGGCGGCACCACCGCTCTCTACAGCGTRAACGTCGGTTCCGGCCCGGTCTTCATCCGCGTCGGCGGCTAGGCACAAGCCCCCGCACTTTCAAAGACCCCCGCCTCTTGAGGCGGGGGTCTTTCGTGTTACCGGGGCATGAATTTTCCGCACTGGAGACCGCGCCGCCGAAAAAACATTCGGTGATCTGGCAGTTGAGTGTTTACTCTTGTCTTGTCGATCCATAGCCCGACCATGCACAGGGCAGCCGGCCCTTGTGCCCCTGGCGGGTGCGGCCGTGAAGAGGTATGCGGATGCGCACTCTCGTTCTGAATGCTGGATATGAACCGCTGGCGGTCATCACCTTCCGCCGGGCGCTCGTCCTTGTCCTGACCGGAAAGGCAAGCGTGGTGGCTGAAGGGGACGACCCCGTTGTCGGCCCGCAGGACATTCTCGGCCGCCCGTCCGTGATCCTCCTGAACCGCTACATCCGACCGCGGTACAACACGATGACGGCGGTCAGCCGCCGCGGCGTGCTCCGCCGCGATGCCCACCACTGCGCGTACTGCGGCAAGGCAGCCCACACGATCGATCACGTCCAGCCCAAGTCCCGGGGCCGCGCTGATTCTTGGGAGAACCTCGTGGCCGCCTGCCTGCGCTGCAACAATGCCAAGGGCGACCACACGCCGGCAGAGATGGGCTGGAAACTCGGATTTGTACCGGGTCCCCCGAAGGGCACCATCTGGCAGATCAAGGAACTCGAGAAGCCGACCCCCGCGTGGGATCCGTTCCTGCTGCCCGAATCGGCAGCCTGACCTACCGCCTGAACCGMTGCCCCGGCTGCTGCCTTACCCCGGCCTCTGGCCCCGCCCGTGGTGCCTGAGCATCCGGGCAGCCCGCGCCGCGCTAGGCTGATCCGGTGGAGTTCGATGCCATCATTCTCGCCGKCGGAAGGTCGGCCCGCCTKGGCGGTGTGCCCAAGTCGCGGCTGACGTACGACGGCGCCACCCTGCTTGAGCGGGCGCTGCGCGCCGCGGGCGGGGCCGGCCGCGTCGTCGTCGTCGGTCCTGACCCCGGGGATCTGCCCGCCGGGACCCTGAACTGCCGGGAAGACCCGCCGTTCGCGGGGCCGGCCGCCGCGATCGCCGCGGGACTGAACGCGCTGGCCGCCGAGCACGCCGGCCGACCYGACGCCGGCGCTCCCGCGCCGTTCACCCTTGTCCTGGCCTGTGACATGCCGCGGTCGGCCATCGCGGTCCGTGCCCTGGCGGGGACGTTGGCGGAGATGCTGGCGGCGGCAGCGACTGCAACGGTKACCGAGAACCTGGCAGGGGCAGGGGATGCTGCGCCAGCCGCTGACCAGCCGGGGGAGACGGGCGACGGCGTCATGGCCGTGTCGGCCGACGGTCGGAGGCAGCCGCTCCTTGGGCTTTATGGCACAGCTGCGCTACAACGAAGTGCCGCGGACGCCGCGCGTGCGGGCAGCCTGGAAAACGCGTCCGTCTTCGCCCTTCTTGCTAGGCTGGACGTGCGGGAAGTTCGCGTCCCCCCCGGTTCCACGGATGACGTTGACACTTGGGATGACGCTTCCGCACTAGGGGTATCCGGCAGGATTTCAGACCCCGGTCCGGGTTCCGGGCCGGAACTCCGCAGTTGAACTCGACCATGKAGGCAAACGGTGAAAAGCCAGGATGAAACGCTTCAAGACTGGTGCCGTGCCCTGCTCCAGGCCTTGGAGTTGGAAGGCGTAGAAATTGACGTGAACGAGGTCCTTGCCTTGGCAGGCGTAGCCGCCCACTCGGTCGTGCGACCGGCTGCGCCGCTAACCACGTTCATCGCAGGCTATGCAGCAGGCCTCGCCTCCGGCTCCGGGAAGGCCTCGGACGCCACGACCATGCAGGCTGCCATGGCCGTAGCCCGCCGGCTCGCCACAGACTATGCAGCCGCCGAAGCTTCCGGGGCATGACGCCTGCGGCCCCAGACGGCAGCGGACCCACCAGCGTCCCCCGCGGGGATAACGTCGATCACGGCGTCGGGGACAACTTTGAGGACGGCGTGCAGGCCGTCCCCGGCGACCCCCGAGCCGGTGCTCTGGACGCTCCCGCACCGGACTCTGCCGGGCCGGAAAATGCCGGTCACGACKCCGCCGGCCAGGGGAGTGCCGGCCGGGACGGTGCCGACTTGCAGCACCGGCATCTGGCCCACACATGGCAGGAGGCCCGGCAGCTCGCCTTCGACTGTGCCACTCCCATCCCCGCCGCCCCCGTCCCACTCCGGCAGGCGCTGGGCCGGACCCTGGCAGTGGACGTGGTTGCCCTGCGGGACATGCCGCACTACGCCTCCTCAGCCATGGACGGCTGGGCCGTCAACGGCAGCGGTCCGTGGATCMTGGCCGAGCCCAACCAGCGGCTGGCGCCGCACCAGGCCAGCMGGATTGCCACCGGCGGCCTCATCCCCGCCGGGGCCAAGGCGGTGCTGCGCAGTGAAAGCGGCGTCATCGGCACCGACGAGGACGGACTGCCCGTCCTGAAGCTGGGCGGCARCGCGAAGCCGGGGGATCCGCGCAACGGTGACCACATCAGGAAAGCCGGCGAAGAGGCGGCCGCCGGAGATGTTCTGATCAAGCGCGGCACCGTCCTGAACCCGGCTCACCTGGCCCTCGCCGCGCTGGCCGGGAACGACACGCTGCCCGTGCTCGGCAAGGCACTGGTCCGCCTCGTCCTCACCGGCTCCGAGGTGGTGACGTCCGGACTGCCGGCACCCGGGCAAGTTCGGTATACGTTCGGTCCTCAACTGGCGGCAGTGGTGGGGATGCTCGGCGGCATCTGTACCGAAGAAGTGAAAATCGGCGATACCTACGCCGAGTGGCTCGCCGCGCTTGAGGACGGAGAACCTGTCCACGCCGGCGGCCAGTCAGGCGGTGAGTCAAGCAGCGCGTCAGACATCCCGTTCCGCGACGGGCCCGGCGGCAGGTCCGCTGCCCCGGCTGCCGATCCTGCCGCTGAAAGCCTGCCCGCCGACGTCGTCATCACCACCGGCGGCACGGGCCGTTCCGGAACTGACCATCTCCGGCGCTCGGTGGACGAGCTCGGCGGCCGCCTGCTGATCGACGGGATCGCGATGCGGCCCGGCCACCCTGCCGTGCTCGCCGAGCTGCCCGACGGCAGGTACATCCTCGGGCTGCCGGGGAACCCGCTCGCGGCCATGATGGCTCTGTCCACCATCGGAGCCCCGCTCCTCGCGGCCCTGGGCCACGGTTCCATTCCGCCGCTCAGCGAGGTCCCCTGCGGTTCGACGATTGACGCCGATCCCGGCCGCACTCGCCTCATGCCCTTCCGGCTGTTGTACGGCATGGCGTCCCCGGCGCAACACACCGGCCCGGGCATGATGCGGGGCCTCGCCGCGGCCGACGGCGTACTGGTGGTCCCGCCCCACGGCGTCCAGTTGGGGGAACTGGTCCCCGCGTTCGCGCTTCCTTGGGGCGCACCGCTCCCGGACGCCGCGGCGGCCGCCGGCGCACCCAAGCCGGCGGCGAAGCGGACCGCCAGGAAAACCTCGGCCAGCGACGGGCCGGTGGACTGGAGCGCCCTCCTGGGCTGAATATCGACGGCCCACCCCCCGCCCCCGGTCTCTGCCGCGCTGGCTTCAGGGTCGGGCGCTTGCAATGATGGAAACAACGTAACGTCCAAAAAATCACACACCATGTTGCTTAGGAGTATCGGATGGGCCGCGTGACACAGCGCCGCAAGGTGCACAAGATTGTCCTCGACGGTTCCCCGCAGGCCCTCGAATTCCCCGTCCGCCACCGGGAAGACGTCCTCGCCGTCGAGGAACCGCTGGAAATACGGATCGGAAGCATGTCCTTCTCCGTCACCATGCGGACGCCGGGCAACGACTTCGACCTCGTCGCAGGGTTCCTGGTCTCGGAGGGGGTCATCTGGACCCCCGAGCAGCTGGTCTCGCTCAGGTTCTGTGCGGGCGAAAACGCCGACGGTGTCCAGACCTTCAACGTTGTGGAGGCCCAGCTCCGGCCCGACGTCGTCCGGCCGGAGACGGGGCGCAACGTCTTCACGTCCAGTTCCTGCGGCATCTGCGGGACCGACTCGATTGACGCCGTCCGCAAGTCCTCCCACTACAGCCCGGCCGAGGACCCGCTGACCATCCCTGTGGAGACGCTGGCGGCCCTCCCGCAGGCCCTCCGGTCCGCCCAGGACGTCTTTGACGTCACCGGCGGGGTGCATGCCGCCGGACTCTTCAGGATCTCCGACGACGGCTCGGCGGACCTGCTGTGCCTCCGGGAAGATGTCGGACGGCACAACGCGGTAGACAAGGTGGTCGGCTGGGCGCTCCGCGAGGGCCTGCTGCCGCTCCGGGGGACCGTGCTGCAGGTCTCCGGCAGGGCCTCATTCGAGCTCGTCCAGAAGGCATCCCTCGCCGGAATCCCGGTTCTCGCGGCCGTCAGCGYACCCTCCAGCCTGGCCGTCGAGCTGGCCGAGGCCAGCGGGATGACCTTGGCCGGGTTTAGCCGCCAGACCAGCCTGAACATCTACGCCGGCCAGCACAGGGTGGCGGTTCCGGCGTCCGCAGCCGGCTAGCGTGACCGGCTGACGGCGGCACTTGGCCAAAAGGTTCCCCGCGACGTAAGTTTTATCCATTGATTGGAGTCAATCGGGCCCGCCAGCGCTGAAGAGGATCACATTGCACGACGACCGCCGTCTTACGGAAGTCCGGCTGGACCGCTTTCTGCGTGACCGCATCGCCCCCGCGGTCTACCCGCGCACCCTGCCCCTGACGCTGAGCAGCTGGGACGCACCGGACGAGCCCGTGCCGGCGCTGGAGGCCCTGCGGCACGAGTTCACGCCGCAGGAACACGGCGCGGCCTGGGGCCGGCCGTGGAGCACCAAGTGGCTCCGGCTGCAGGGCGAGGTGCCGGAATCCTGGGGAACGGCGGACGGCAGGTCGGTGGAAATCCTCGTGKACCTGGGGTTCAGCGGCGACCTCCCGGGCTTCCAGTGCGAAGGCATTGCCTGGCGGTCCGAMGGGACCATCATCAAGGCGATCTCCCCACGGAACCAGTACGTCCCGCTCAAGCTCCTGGGCGGCGGCATGGCCGTTGACTTCTACGTCGAAGCCGCGGCCAACCCGGACCTGTCCCAGGACTGGACTTTCGCCGCCACGCCCTACGGCGACAAGGCGACGTCCGGCAGCGAGCCGAAATACCGACTCGGCAGGATCGCCATCGCCGAGCTCAACCAGACGGTCTGGGAGCTGCAGCAGGACATCCTCACGCTCAGCGGGCTCATGCACGAGCTCCCCACCGAGCTGCCCCGCCGCCACGAGATCCTGCGGGCACTCGAACGCATGCTGGACATCATGGACCCTGAGGACGTGGCCGGTACCGCAGAGGCCGGCCGGGCCGCGCTCGCCGGCGTCCTGTCCCGGCCGGCCTACGCCTCGGCACATCAGCTCGTGGCCACGGGGCACGCCCATATCGACTCGGCCTGGCTGTGGCCCGTGCGGGAGACCGTCCGCAAGTGCGCCCGGACGTTCTCCAATGTCGTGGCGCTGATGGACGAGGACCCCGGTTTCATCTTCTCCTGCTCCTCGGCCCAGCAGCTCGCGTGGATGAAGGAGTACTATCCGGAGCTTTTCGGCCGCATCGTGGACAAGGTCCGGGCCGGTCAGTTCGTTCCCGTGGGCGGGATGTGGGTCGAATCTGACTCCAATATGCCCGGCGGGGAGGCCATGGCACGGCAGTTCCTCGAGGGCAAGAGCTTCTTCCTGGCCGAGTTCGGCGTGGACTGCCAGGAAGCCTGGCTCCCGGACACGTTCGGGTACTCCGCGGCGCTGCCGCAGATCATCAAGGCCGCAGGCAGCCGCTGGTTCCTGACCCAAAAGATCTCGTGGAACCAGGTCAACAGGATGCCGCACCACACGTTCAACTGGGAGGGCATCGACGGCACCCGGATGTTTACGCATTTCCCCCCGGTGGACAGCTACAACTCCGACCTCAGCGCCAGGGACCTGGCACACGCGGAGCGCAACTACCGGGATCACGGACGCGGAACCACCTCATTGGTTCCGTTCGGCTACGGCGACGGCGGCGGGGGACCCACGCGCGAAATGCTGGCCGCGGCGCAGCGCACGGCGGACCTGGAAGGATCCCCGAAGGTGCGGATCGGTTCGGCAGCCAGCTTCTTCACGCATGCCCAGGCCGAGTATGAACCCCTGCCCGTCTGGGTGGGCGAGATGTACTTGGAACTGCACCGCGGCACCTACACCAGCCAGGCCAAGACCAAACGGGGCAACAGGCGCAGCGAGCACCTGCTCCGGGAGGCCGAACTCTGGAGTGCCACCGCGGCAGTGCGTGCCGGGCACAGCTACCCGGCCGCGGAGCTCAAGCGGCTATGGCGGCTGGTCCTGCTGCAACAGTTTCACGACATCCTGCCCGGCAGTTCCATCGCGTGGGTCCACCAGGACGCCGAACGCAACTACGCCGCCGTCGAACGCGGTCTTGAAGCCATCATCGCCGAGGCCGCGGGTGCGGCACTTGGCACCGGCAACCGGGAATTCCTCCTCAATGCCGCCCCGCACGAGCGCCAGGGCGTGCCGGCCCTGGCCGCTGCCGAGCCGGTCCCGTCCGGTCAACCTGTGGCTGTCACGGAAGCGAACGGCGGCTACATCCTAGACAACGGCATCATCCGGGCCGTGGTGGACGCCAACGGACTGCTCGCCTCGCTCATGGACTATGCCACGGGGCGTGAGGCGATTGCTCCCGGGGAGTCCGGCAACCTCTTGGAGCTGCACCGGGATACACCGAATGAATGGGATGCGTGKGACATCGACGCCTTCTACCGCAGGAACGTTGTCCGGCTGGTGGAGGCGCGATCGGTCACACTGGAGCGCGGTCCCGGTCCGGAAGGCCTGAACGCCGTCGTCGCGGTGGGGCGGATGGCTGGCTCCTCGCCCGTGACCCAGCGGATTGCGCTCGCGGCCGGCGCCGACTCCCTCGCGATCTCCACCGTCGTGGACTGGCAGGAAAGCGAAAAACTGCTCAAGCTCGGCTTCGCCCTGGACGTCCGGGCGGACCGCTCTGCGGYGGAGACGCAGTTCGGGCACGTGTTCCGCCCCACGCACCTCAATACGTCGTGGGAGGCGGCGAAATTCGAGATCTGCGCCCACCGCTGGATCCACGTCGCCGAGCCCGGCTACGGGGTGGCCATTTCCAACGCGTCCAGCTATGGCCACGACGTCACCCGCAACGTCCGGGAGGACGACGGCGGGACCACCACCACAGTGCGGGTCTCGCTCCTGCGGGCGCCGAAGTTTCCGGATCCCGGCGCGGACCAGGGCAGGCACGAGCTCCAGATCACGATCCGGCCGGGTGCCAGCATCGCCGACGCCGTCGAAGAGGGCTACCGCACCAATCTGGCACCGCGGCTTGCCAGGGGAGCCCACGGCGTTCAACCGCTCTTCACCGTGTCCAACGAAGCGCTCGTCATCGAGGCCGTCAAGCTCGCCGAGGACGGCTCCGGCGACGTGATCGTTAGGCTCTACGAATCGCTGGGGGAGCGGTCCACGGGCCTCGTGACGGCGAACTTCCCGGTCACCGGTGTGCGCGCCGTGGACCTGCTGGAGCGGCCCGTCGATGCGCCGGGCGTGACGGCTGCCCTTGATTCGGCCGAGCTCACGCTGCGCCCGTTCCAGCTGGTCACGCTGAGGTTCATGCGCTGAGGTTTGGGCGCCGAAGTCGAGGCAGAGAGTCGCTTTGGCGGCTGCCTGCGGGGCAACGGAAACCCCCGCGGTTCCGGCCAAAGCACCGTTAAACAGGCTGAGTGGGAGCGGTCCATGTGGACCGCTACCACTCATCCCCCCAATGGCGCTTGGACGACTGCCTCTGCTTTGCACGGCTAAGTTCCGTACACAAAGCGAATGTCGCTTTCACACATTCATGATTCTTTCACGGTCTAATGATTTTGTGAATGCCCTACCCTTTGTTCTTGCGGAATGTTGCGCGAGCGTTACCGGGCCCCTGCGCAGCGACCCCGGAGAACCAGAACAGGCCCAGCCCCAGGACATAGCCCACAACGGCCAAATAGTTGACTGTTTGCTGCGCGAGGGTCCAGGTTTCCGGGGCGAAGGAGGCAGGGACGCTGACGGCGGTGGCGAGCGCCCCGACGCAGGTCAGGAAGGCCGCGGCACACACAAGCCGCGGCAGTTGGCTGCGGGTGGTGGCCAGCAGCGCCCGCAGGAGGGCGAGGGAGACAAAGCCCGGATAGGTGCGTCCGGCCGCGGCGTAGAACGGGGCCAGGACGGCGTTACGTCCACCGTGGTCCGTTATGTCCAGCAGGCCGGCCGAGGACCCGCGGGTATCCATGAGGAAGAAGGTGGCCGCCACGGCGACGGCGCTCGCAGCCAGGGCCCAGCGTCCGGCCGGGCCGGCGATGAGGCGGTAGCCCCGTGGGTCCGCGAGCCCCCTGGCCACCCGCAAGCCGACCAGCAGCACCGCCGCGAACACGAGGAAGCGCAGGAGKAGGTGGGTGAGGTTCCAGCCGCCCAGAACTCCGTCGATCGCCTCGTAGGGCTCGGCAACTGAGAGCAGGCTGCACAGCGTCGCAATCAGCAAGATTCCGAACACTGTCCTGTTCCGGCCCTGGATCGCATCCGGCACGCGGAGGAGGAGCACCACGGTGCATATGACCAGGGTGCCCCACTGGAGGGTCGCCATCATCCCGGGTTCGTCCACTTCGTTCGCCTGTTCAGCMCCTGGACATTCAGGTGAAGTTAGCTTGCTTCTTCGGCGCCCGCGCCGCAAGAGTTTTCGCAATCCAGACCAGGCACAGCCCCAGGACCAGGCACAGGATGGCGGTGTAGTTGAAGACAAACCGCAAGAATCCGAGGGACGGCGGAATAACCGGGGACAGCAGGCTCAGGGAAATCGCCACGGTACCGAGCGCCAGCAACGCCGCGCTGGACCTCACCAGGACGGGGAGCCTGCTGCGGAAGGTCCGCACCATGGCGGGGAACAGGGCTGCGGTGATGAACGCCGGATAGAGACGCCCGGCGGCTCCGTAGTACTCCACCAAGGCGGCGTTGTGGTGGTCCTTGGCAGCCACCGCGACCAGCCCGGCGGAGGAGCCCGTGGTATCCATCATGAGGAAGACCGCGATGACGACGAGCGATGCCGCGGCGGCCACGGAGATTCCGACCGGGCCCGTGATGATCCGCAAGGCGTCGTTGGCGCTGAACCCCCGCGCCACCCGGAGTCCAAGGAAGAAGATGGCGGCGAAGATGACAAAGCGGAGCACCAGGTTGGCGATGTTCATGCCGCCCAGGGCCCGGTCCACCGCCAGATACGGGKCATCGATGCTGAGCAGGATCGCGAGGGTCATGAGGGCAAAAATTGAGAACAGGGACCGGTTCTGGCCCCGGAGGGCGCTTGGAATGCGGGCGAGCGTGACGACGCCGCACACCGCGAGCGTGGTCCACTGCAGGATCCCGATCATCCGAGGTTCTCCCAAATCTTCTCTGTTTGTGCTTGTTCCTGTTCCTGGCGTCGCAGCGATTTTCCGAGCGCTTGAAGCCGCTCGCCGGCCAATGATGCAAGTTCTCCGTCGGAGAGTGCATCCAACGCCGACTGCTTCGCCCCGGGCGGCCAGCCGGCTTCCTCCTCGGTGATCAAACCGGTGGCGACAAGGCCGCCTGTGAAGCCTACGCCCGCCGCGCGGGAAGTCGCGACCGCCAGTTCGGGAGACAGTCTGTTGGCGGTGAGTTGGGCCGAATAGTTCTGCGGGGCGACTCCCGTGGCGGCCGAAACACGGTGACGCAACTCGCCGTCGTCGATCGCGTCCACCCAATTTCGGACGGAGGTGGCGTGCGGGGCCGGGCCCAGCCCGGGCGTCAGTGAACTGCCGCTGTCACCGTAGCCTCCGTAGGCCGGGGACGACCGGGAAATGACGGCGCGCAACAGGTCCATCGTCGCCACCTGGMTGACGAGCTCGGCGGGGGTCGGCGGTTGCGGCGATGTGGCCAGCTCCGCATAGTGCTCGAAGGTGGCCAGCGCCGCCAGCGGGTTCAGATTCAGGGCCCKGCTGATGCTGACCAGTGTGGTTTCGGCCACTTTCCCGCGCACCAGTTGTTGGGCAAGCGTGGTGCGCTTGATCCCGGAGATCCTGCAGATATCGGCAGTGCTCGCTGACGGGGCAACCTGATGAAGCCAGAGTTGGAACGCCTTTGCGGGTAGGGGCATCTAGGGTTTCCTGCAGGGTCGGTTGTCAGTGCAGTTGGCAGTATTGCTTTCGGTCTGCGGTGGAGCTGCGGTGCCGGGGGACCGCGTAGTGGCTTCGGGGTCTGGGATTTTGAGTAAGGTCGTGATTCAACTATGCTAAATGGTCGAACCCGCTGGTCCGTACACCCCCCAAGTCCGGACCGGCGGGTTCTTCTATGCCCGGCCCGTCTTCGGTCCGCCGGGACGACCGGTTTCTGCCCGCCGGGGCGGCCCGTTCCGGGCCGGGGTGAGAGGATGAACTAATGACTGCAACCCTTGTTGCCAAGGACCTTTCYGGTGGTCACGATCACCGCACACTCTTCTCAAAGCTCTCCCTCACCGTAGCTCCCGGTGACGTCGTCGGCGTCGTCGGTRCYAACGGCGCCGGCAAGTCCACCCTGCTGCGCCTGCTGGCCGGGGTGGACGAACCGCAGGAAGGCACCGTGAGCCTRGCCCCCGCGGACGCCTTTGTGGGCTGGCTGCCGCAGGAACACGAGCGGATTGCCGGCGAAACGGTGGCCGGCTACATCGCCCGGCGCACCGGTTGCGCCGAGGCGACCTCGGCCATGGAGTCCACCGCCGAGGCCCTGGGCTCGGGYGCCCCCGGCGCCGACGACGCCTACTCCCTGGCATTCGACCGCTRGATGGCCTCCGGCGCCGCCGACCTCGAGGACCRGATCCCGGCCGTGCTGGMAGATCTGGGCCTGGAAGTGRGGCCGGACGMCGGGATGACGGGGCTCTCCGGAGGCCAGGCCGMGCGCGTTGCCCTGGCAGCCCTGCTGCTCAGCMGCTTCGACATTGTGCTCCTCGACGAGCCCACCAACGACCTCKACCTCAACGGGCTGGCMAAACTGGAGTCCTTCGTGCAGGGCCTGCGCGGCGGCGTGGTCCTGGTCTCGCATGACCGCGAGTTCCTGTCCCGCTGCGTGTCCACGGTGGTGGAACTGGACCGGGCCCAGAATTCGGTTGCGGTGTACGACGGCGGGTACGAGTCGTATCTGGAGGAACGCGCCGTGGCGCGCCGCCATGCCCGCGAACGCTACGAAGAGTTCGCCAACACTAAGGCCGACCTCGTCTCCCGGGCGCGCACGCAGCGCGAATGGAGCTCCCAGGGCGTCCGGAACGCGATGAAGAAGAACCCGGACAACGACAAGATCCGCCGGGCGGCCATCACCGAGTCCTCGGAAAAACAGGGGCAGAAGGTCCGGCAGATGGAATCCCGCATTGCCCGGCTCGAAGAAGTCGAAGAGCCGCGCAAGGAATGGCAGCTGCAGTTCAGCATCGGCGCCGCCCCCCGGTCCAGTGCCGTGGTGGCCACCCTCCGCGACGCCGTCGTGCGGCAGGGTGATTTCACCCTGGGCCCGCTAAACCTGCAACTGAATGCGGGGGAGCGGATCGGGATCACCGGTCCCAACGGTGCAGGCAAATCCACCCTGCTCCGGCTCCTGTTGGGAATCCAGCAGCCCGATTCCGGTGACGCCTCCATGGGTGCGTCCGTGGCCGTCGGGGAGATCGACCAGGCCCGCGGCCTGCTGGCCGGCGATCTGTTGCTGGGGGGCGCCGTCGAAGCCGTCCTGACCGAGCAGACCCCTGCGGAAGTACGCACCCTGCTGGCGAAGTTCGGCCTGAAGGCCGATCACACCAACCGGCCCGTCGACTCCCTCTCCCCGGGGGAACGGACCCGGGCCGCGCTGGMGCTGCTGCAGGCCCGGGGGGTARACCTGCTGGTGCTGGACGAACCCACCAACCACCTCGATCTGCCCGCCATTGAACAGCTTGAAGAAGCACTGGACGGTTACGAGGGCGCGTTGCTGCTCGTCACCCACKACCGCCGGCTGCTGGAAAACGTCCGTCTTGACGTGCGCTGGAACGTCGAAAACGGCGTCGTCACCGAGTTGCACGCCGATGCCCCGAAAGGCAACATCACATGAGCATGGACCGGGTTGCCTGGAGCTCCCTTTACAACATCACCCGCGCCTCGAGCGGGTCCAAGCCGTTCTCGAAGGAGACGCTGAAGCGTGTCTTCAGTTTTGCCCGCCCGCACCGCGGCAAACTGATCGCCTTCGTGCTGCTGTCCGTCGTGATGGCCTTCCTGGCTGTCGCCACGCCGGTCCTCGCCGGACAGGTGGTCGACGAGATCATCGCCCACGCGGACGCCTCAACGGTGATCTGGCTCGCCGTCCTGATCGCCATTGTGGCGGTGGCCGAGGCGGGGCTGGGCCTCGTGACACGCTGGCTGTCCTCCACGATCGGTGAAGGCGTGATCGTGGACCTGCGTACCAAGGTCTTCGACCACGTCCAGAAGATGCCGATTGCCTTCTTCACCAGGACCCGGACCGGGGCCCTCGTGAGCCGGCTGAACAATGACGTCATCGGAGCGCAGTCGGCCTTCGCGGGCACCCTGTCCGGTGTGGTCAGCAACGCCGTGGCGCTCGCGCTGACCCTCGCCGTGATGCTCAACAAATCGTGGCTCGTCACAGTGCTCGCCATGATCCTGCTGCCGATCTTCCTGATCCCGGCCCGCCGGATGGGGTCAAAACTMGCCGATCTGCGGCGCGAGGCCGCCGAACACAAYGCCGCCATGGGCACCCAGATGACCGAGCGCTTCTCCGCGCCCGGCGCCACCCTGGTCAAGCTCTTCGGCCGCCCCGACGAGGAGTCCCGCGAGTTCGCCCTCCGGGCCGGCCGCGTCCGGGACATCGGCGTCCGCACGGCCATGCTGCAGTTCACCTTCGTCACGGCGCTGACGCTCGTCTCGGCTCTGGCCCTTGCCCTGGTCTACGGCCTGGGCGGCTTCCTGGCGCTGCAGGGGCAGCTGGCCGCGGGCGACGTCGTCGTGCTGGCGTTGCTGCTCACGCGCCTTTACGCGCCGCTTACCGCACTCTCCAACGCCCGGGTCGAGATCATGAGCGCTCTGGTCAGCTTCGAGAGGGTCTTCGAGATCCTGGACCTGAAGCCGCTGATCGAGCAGAAACCGGACGCCGTGGCGTCCCCGCCCGGTCCGCTCTCGGTGGAGTTCGACGACGTCCGCTTCGCCTACCCCTCGGCGGACAAGGTCTCGCTAGCCTCTCTGGAGGACGTGCTGACCCTGGACACCCGCGGCGGCGAGGAAGTACTGCACGGCATCAGCTTCCGGGTGGAGCCCGGCCAGACGGTCGCCCTCGTCGGCTCTTCAGGCGCCGGGAAGTCCACGATCGCGCAGCTGCTCTCGCGCCTCTACGACGTCGATTCCGGCGCCGTGCGCTTCGGCGGAACCKAGCCCGGCACCGGGGTGGACGTCCGCGACCTCACCTTMGATTCCATGCGCGAGACCCTCGGCATGGTGACGCAGGACGGCCACCTGTTCCACGAGAGCATCGCCTCCAACCTGCGCCTGGCCCGACCGGAGGCCACCGAAGAGCAGATGTGGGATGTGCTGCGGCGGGCCCGGCTCGAAGCCATGATCCGCTCCCTGCCCGATGGCCTGAACACGGTGGTGGGGGAGCGCGGCTACCGGCTCTCCGGCGGCGAACGGCAACGGCTGACGATTGCCCGCCTGCTCATCGCCCAGCCGCGGGTGGTCATCCTCGACGAGGCCACCGCCGCGCTGGACTCCACCAACGAGGCCGCCGTGCAGGAGGCGCTGGGCGCCGCCCTGGAGGGMCGCACCGCCGTCGTGATCGCCCACCGGCTCTCCACGATCCGCGCAGCAGACGCGATCCTCGTGGTGGAGAACGGTTCGATCGTGGAKCGCGGTACCCACAGCGAACTCCTCGCCGCCGAGGGGCGCTACGCCGAGCTGTACCGGACCCAGTTTGCCGAGGCCAGCGCGGTTGCCCAGGAGGCTGTGCCCGGATACTAKGCAGGGGTTAGCCTAGTTGTAGCGGTGATGGATCCCACCGGGACCGGTTGATGTCCGGTCCGAACTGCCGATGCGGCTGATGGCTCCTGCCCGGCTGTGAAGGGCAGGGATGCGGCGTGGGACGTTTTCGGAACGGGCCGGAAGGTCCGGAGACACGGGAGCGGAACGGCCTCACCGGCGCCTTGTTGCCCGTAGGCCCGTTGGAGCTGTCCGCGGAGGAAGTCCGCCAACTGTGGGCCTTCATTCATGGCGACATTATGGACGGGAGCATGCGGCAGCTGCTGCGTGCCTCCCTGGGCTTGTGTCCCCGGCATACCTGGGCCTACGCGGTGGTGGAGATTGAGCTGTGGCAGGCCGGCGCAGGGGCCCGCGGAGGCCACCAGCCCTTTGATGTCACGGTCCTCTACGAGGATCTCCTCGAGTACGTCGCGGATGGGCTGGACCGGAAGAGCTCCCTGGTGCACCGGCATCCGGACGAGGTGCTTCTCCCCGCCGGGCCGTGCCGGATTTGTGCGGACATGGCCTCCCCGGATCTGCCGGGTTTGCGAATGGGCTATGGGAACTCCAACACGGAAGCGCTGACCGTAGAGGCGAACGGGCTGGCCCACACGACGGCGTGGTGCCGGGAAACTTTCTCGCTGTGGAGGGGCAGGGTATGCCCCGACTGCTGCCCCGGCGCCTCAGCGCCGGCCGGTGGCCCGGTGCTGCTGTGCCGATTCCACTTGGCGGCACGGCGCCCGCTGCCGGAACAGCTGCGGCACGCGGTGKCCGCACATCTGCGGGAAATCCGGGGACGGATGAGGCACCTGACCGACTCCATGACCGCTTACGGCGCTCCGGCCGGTGCCGAGGAAAACGCGTCGTGGATCGAGGCCGTCGGGTTTTTCGCCGGCTGGGCACTGCCCCTTTCCCTGGCCGACGGCGTCACCGGACCGGGGCCCGGCCAGGACACCCCAGGCGAAGGGGAGGAATGCTGAACGCGTCACAGGGTGGCGGCTGTCGCCGCCGGGCCTGTAGTCTCTGTTCACGGTGATGGATCCCGCCGGAACAGCAGGCACGTCGAGTGCAGCTGTTCGAACCGCCGCATGGCTAATGGTTCCTACCTTTGCTGATCCGAAGGTAGGTGAGCCGTGCCCGCATCCCGCAACCTCGTCCTGCTGCGCCACGGCCACGGCGTCTCGAACGCCCGGGACCGGATTCGAGGCCAGCTCAAGCCGCCATTGAGCCCTTCCGGCGCATACCGCGGGATCCCGGCTGAAGCCCCTCCGGTCTCTTCCTCCTTTTCGGCCGGCAGGGTCAAGAC
This sequence comes from Arthrobacter sp. 10T413_2, assembly GCF_056394205.1. Classification (NCBI taxonomy): domain Bacteria; kingdom Bacillati; phylum Actinomycetota; class Actinomycetes; order Micrococcales; family Micrococcaceae; genus Arthrobacter; species Arthrobacter sp. 10T413_2. Next base: position 128,698 of record NZ_JBFTHK010000001.1, read on the forward strand.
CTCCATGCCGACGCGCACGCGGGAGACCGGCCGCATCGTCCTGCACGGCATGGCGTACGTGAATCCGCTGGCGGCGCGGACAGCCGCCGCCCTGGTCGCCGCCGCCGGCGGGACCTGAAATGACGACAGGGAAATGGAGAAAATCATCATGAATGAACTTCAGATCACCGGGGTGCKCGCCCTGCAGATCCTGGACTCCCGCGGCTACCCTACGGTGAAAGTCTGGCTTACGGCAGCAGACGGCACGGTGTCGGTTGCTTCGGCGCCATCGGGGGCGTCCACCGGGGCGCATGAGGCGGTCGAGCTCCGCGACGGCGGCCCGGAGTACTCCGGCCGCGGGGTGCAGAAGGCTGTCACCAATGTCATGACCGAGGTCAGCGAGCTGCTCACGTCGCGGGCGTGGCCGACCCTGGCAATCCTGGACCGGGCCCTCGTCGGGCTGGACGGAACGCCCGGCAAGTCGCGGCTCGGGGCCAACGCGATCGTCGCGGTGTCCATGGCCGCTGCTAGGGCTTTCGCTGCGACCGCCGGAACGCCGCTGCACGTCTKGGTTGCCCAGACCCTGGGCAGGGCCGGGCGGCTGCCGGTTCCGCACTTTAATGTCCTGAACGGCGGGCAACACGCCGCGAACCCGCTGGAGTTCCAGGAGTTCATGATTGCCCCGGCCGGCGCGCCGTCCTTCGCGGACGCGATGCGCTGGGGATCGGATGTCTACCATGCGCTCTCCCGGCGGTTGCAACGCCAGGGCCTCGCGACCGGCCTGGGAGATGAAGGCGGGTACGCCCCGGCCATCGGCCGCCCGGAGGAGGCACTGGATTTGATCGTGGCCGCCATCGAAGATGCGGGCTACACGCCTGGCAGGCACGGAGTGGCGATTGCGCTCGATCCTGCGGCCAACTCCTTCTATGACGGCGGGACCTACACGGTCGCCGGCAAGGCCTACACTCCGGATCAGATGATCTCCTACTACGAGAAGCTCGTCACTGATTACCCGATCTGGAGCCTGGAGGACCCCCTCGCCGAAGACGACACGGACKGGTGGCCCGCGCTCACCGMCGCGCTCGGCGGCCGGGTGCAGGTGGTTGGGGATGACCTGTTCGTGACATCTGCGGACCGGGTGCGGKAGGGCATCCGGACCGCATCGGCGACCGCCGTGCTGATCAAACCGAACCAGGCGGGGACCGTGAGCGAAACCTTCGATACCCTCACTGCCGCCTTCGAGGGCGGCTTCGGGGCGATGGTCTCGCACCGGTCGGGGGAAACCGATGATACGTTCGTGGCGGATCTCGTCGTCGGGTCCGGCTGCGGGCAGCTGAAATCCGGGGCGCCGGCCCGCGGGGAACGTGTGGCCAAATACAATCGGCTCCTGGAGATCACCGACGAGGACCCGTCCCTTCCGTACGGTCCGACCGGAACCTACCTCAACGACCCCAAGTAGCCGACCCCATGTATCAGGAGCGCCCATGAATGAGCCCGACAACGAGACCCGGGCCGTCACCGGACCCGTCGCCTACGTCCCGCGGAAGATCACAGGACCGGTGCTGATGGGCGTGGTGCCAGGCCAGCCCCTCGCGGTCGCGCACCGGGCCGCGGAACTGGCCTTCAGCCTGAACGTCGAGCTGATCTGCGCCTACGTCGATGTCACCACCTACCTCGCCGAAGAACCCGACGGACGGGTCGAAGCCCGGCCGATTGATCCGGACGGCGTCGACGACGACATCGAAGGCATCAGCGCCGGTATCGCCGAACACCTCCGGGAGGCCCTGGGCGGGACCGGGATCCGGTGGTCCTTCCTGACCCTCTCCGGGGAACCGGCACGGGCCCTGGGGCGGCTGGCCGAGACCAGGGACGCGTCCATCATCGTCGTGGGCACCCGCGAACGCGGCTTTGGGGCCCGGTTCGAGGAGTTGCTGGTCGGTTCCGTGGCTGTCCATCTCACCCACCGTCAGCACCGGCCCGTGCTGGTGGTCCCGCTTGCTCCCCAGCCCCGGCACCATCCGAAGGAAGTCCGCTGATGGAACCGCCCGCCCCCGAGGCAGCGGCAGCAGCCGGCTCCTCCGGAAGGACCGACGCCGCAGACGCAGGGACGCTCGGTGCGGCACACGCCCACCGCCCGGTGCACCTGCACCCGGGGTTCGTGCTGGTGGTCATCGCCGGGGGTGTGTTTGGAGCCCTGGCCCGTTTCGGTCTCAGCAGCGTCCTGCCGTCCCCGTCCGGCTGGCCGTTGCCCACCCTGATCATCAACCTGACCGGCGCGTTCCTGCTCGGCGGCCTTTTGGAGGCCCTGGTCCGTCGGGGTCCGGACGCCGGGAAACTGCGGATCATCCGGCTGCTTGCCGGTACCGGTTTCATGGGCGCGTTCACCACCTACAGCACCCTGGCCCTGGAAATCAATGCCCTGCTCGGCGCAGGACGCACCACCGATGCTGTGCTCTACGTGACAGCGACGCTGATCGGCGGCGCCGCGGCAACAGTGGCGGGGATCCGTGCCGCCGTCGGACACCACCGCAGGAGGGCCGCCCGGCACCGGGACGCGGACCTGCACACCGGCCGKCAACAGCCCAACAAGCCCGGGAGGAACCGGTGAACGCCCTGACCATTGTCTTGCTCGGGCTCGCCGGCGGACTCGGCGCCGGGACCCGCTTCGTGGTGGACGGACTGGTCAGATCCAGGCTCCGCACGGCCCTGCCCGTAGGCACCATCGCCATCAACGTCACCGGCTCCTTCCTCCTGGGGCTGGTCGCCGGCGCCGTGATCGTCCACGCGGCACCGCCCGAGCTGCAGGCCATCGCCGGCACCGGTTTCCTGGGCGGCTATACCACCTTCAGCACGGCCAGCTTCGAGACCGTCAGGCTCATCCAGGCCGGCCGCACCGGCCTGGCCCTCCTGAACGGCATCGGCACCGCCGCCGCCGCGGTTGGTGCCGCGGCAGCCGGCCTGGCCCTGGCCAGCCTGTTATGAGGCCGGACACCAGCCCGACAGTAGCCGGGAACCACCGCCAGGAKCACCGTTGCCGGACATGAGCCGTCAGCCCCTCGAGGCAGCCCGGGCCGGGAAGACCGGGCCGAACAGGCTCGGACCTATGGGGTTCGTGCTGACGTTCGGCGTGGTGAGCATGCTCGCCGACGTCGTCTACGAAGGTGCCCGATCCATCACCGGCCCGTTCCTGGCCACCCTCGGCGCCAGCGCGGTCATGGTCGGCTTCATCACTGGATTCGGGGAAGCCGTGGCCACGGTCCTGCGCCTTGGCACCGGCCCCCTGGCCGACAAGACCCGCAAGTACTGGCCGCTGACCATCGCCGGCTACACCCTGACCGTGATCGCCGTCCCGCTCCTGGCCCTCGCCAGCTCCCTGTGGCAGGCAGCCGCGCTGGTCATCATGGAGCGGTTCGGCAAAGCCGTCCGCACGCCCGCAAGGGACACCATGCTCTCCCACGCCGGGGCGGACATGGGCCGGGGAAAGGCCTTCGCCATCCACGAAGCCCTCGACCAGTCCGGAGCCCTGCTGGGCCCGTTGCTCGTCGGACTCATGATCGCAGTCTCCGGCTACCAGCTGGGCTTCGGCGTTCTGGCCGTMCCCGGCGCGGCCGCTCTCATCGCCGTGCTTCTGCTCCGCCGGGCCGCCCCGGAGCCAGAACGTTATGACACCCGCGCCGTCACCGAACCCGTGGCGTTCACCGGGCTGGCACCGGCACGCGTCCCGCTGCCGGCCCGCTTCTGGTGGTACAGCGCCTTCACGGCCGTATCGATGTTCGGGTTCTCCACCTTCGGTGTCATTTCGTACCACCTCGAAGTCCAAAAAGTTTTGCCCTCGGCACTGATACCGGTCACCTATGCCGTCTCCATGGGCGCAGCGGCGCTGGCCGCACTGGCCTCCGGGGCGCTCTATGACCGGATCGGGCTGCGCGGACTGCTCATCGCCCTGCCGCTGACCGCCGCCGTGCCCTTCCTGTCCTTCACGGCCACTCCGGCCCTCGTCTGGGCCGGATCCGTGGTCTGGGGAGCGGCCTTGGGAATCCACGAATCCACCCTCCGGGCCGCGGTCGCGGACCTGGTCCCGGCTGCGCGGCGCGGGACCGGATATGGTATCTTCACCGCCATCTACGGCCTCGCCTGGCTCGCCGGGTCAACCATCATCGGCGCCCTCTACACGGCGTCGTACACCGGACTCATCACGTTCATCATCGGTACCCAAGTTGTCGCACTCATCGCCTTCATCMCCCTCCTGGGCAGCAAAGCCGGCAAGGAAAGCGAACCCGGTAAGAGCTGAGCCGACCCGAACACGGCGACGGAGTCCGTCGATCATGACGAATCAGGTGCGATGATCCCGGGCCCTGAGGCACCGCCGGCCTAGCCCGCTGACGGTTTGGCCGACAGCGCCGGCAGCACATGGTCCGTCAGCAGCGGGGCGAGGTCGCCGGGCAGTTCGCCTGCCAGATCCAGCCAGCGGATCTCGGCAATTTCCGCCGACGGCCGGGCGCTCCACACTCCCGGAGCCGTGAAAACGGTGGCCACGATCTGGGTGGCCGCCTCGTTGGCGGCGTCCGCGAGCCAGCAGCCCAGCAGGTCCAGCCGGTCCGCGGCCAGGACAATCCCGACTTCTTCCCGGAGTTCGCGCACCGCCGCCTCCGCCGCGCTTTCGCCGGCCTCGGGTTTGCCGCCGGGGTGCATGAATTTGTCCGTGCCCCTTTTCCGGACGGTCAGGAGGCGTCCGGCGTCATCGAAGACGCAGACGGCGGAGACGACGATGCGGGGGTTCACTCTGAAAGCCTAGCGTCCGGCGCTGCATCGAACTTCGTGTCCACTGCGGCGTCCAGCCGGCGCAGGACTGACTCCAGCAACTGGTCCTTGGCCGGCCCGGTGACGTCCCAGCGGTAGCCGCATTCGTCGGGGCCGGCCACGGTGTAGGTCACKCGGTACGTATCGGGGTCGCACCAGTGCACGTCCCGGCTGGCGTGCCCCGCAAGTCCCATGCGGTGGAAGGGACGGCCGTCCGGGAAATACACGTCCAAGACAGCCGGCGTGTCCGCCGGCCGCAGCAGATATTCCCGGCTCGCCGGCGCGGTGAACGGCATGCCGTCAAAGGAGGCCCAGCGGACGGTGCCTTCTTCGCGCCAGTGCAGGCCGCCGTCGTCGTCATCCGTAAAACGGACGACGCCGGTGAAGGTCCCGCGGGTTCCGGTCTTGCGGTCCAGCAGCGTGCGGTCGACGGACCAGGATCCGCGCAGGTAGGCGCGGAGGTCAAAATCCGGAGCCGAATCCGGGGTTTCTTCCGGKGCAGGAAAGTTCAAGTGCCCTCGATTGGAATCGAACCAACGACACCGGCTTTAGGAGAGCCGTGCTCTATCCACTGAGCTACGAGGGCGGGCATCCGCGGCCGGCCACTGGCCGGCCCAGTCGGACACGGATACAAGCATACAAGGTGAGCGGGGGTACTACGCTCGTGGCATGACCGCAGGAACCACCGAACTTTCCGCCGGAGCCATCTACTACCCGGATGTGGCCGCCACCCGGTTCTACGCCGGAGCCCTGGCGAAGCTGAGCGTGCTGCAGTATTTCGTCGCGGAGTCTGCCGTGATCGGCGCCTGGGCCGGAGCGGACCCCTACAGCCGCCGCACCGGCTACATCAGCGACCTCGGGGCCTCGGCCTGCGGGGACTTTTCCGGCCGGGACGTGTGCTCGCCGGCACACGTGCTGATGAACGCGTCCTTTGTGGTCCAGGGTCTTGGCATGATTGTCGGCGCGCTCCTGCTCGGTTCGGCACTCCTGAGCCTCGCCGCGCAGCCCGGTGTTCCGCTCAGGCGGGGCGCCCGCCTGYCGGGCCATGCGCGTGGGAATGCAGGCCCGGCAGGCCGGGCGCAGCACCCGGCGCGCTGGAGTGCGGGCGTGGCCGCCGCGGCTGCGGCACGGCTGTTGACCGGTACCGCCGGCGCGGGCACCGTCATTGTGGGATTCGTGCCCGAAAACACCGGATCCCCCTGGCACGTGGCCGGTGCCCTCATGTACTTCGCGGCCGGCGCCCTGGCCCTCCTGGTGATCGGCTGGATGTGGCTCAGGCAGACCCCGCTGGGGTGGCTCATCCTGGGCTGCGGCKCGGTGTCCCTCGCGGCGCTCKTTGCCGGCGGCGTGACGGGCATGCATGTGCCGGAACCTKGCACGCTGGAGCGGCTCATGGGCTACCCCATTACGGTGGGCGTCGCAGCGGCCGGCCTCGTCATCGCCCAGCGGGTCCAGCACGAGCGCACGCTGCGCAAGCGCGCCCGGGCCCGGACCCCCTGACGGTTCCTGCCGACGCGGGGCCCTGACGCTGACGCTGACGCTGGCCGGGCCCCGGTCCGCTGACGCGGGCGGGGCCCGGGTCAGCGGACCGGACCTTCTAGGGCGCCGGAGCGGCCGCCGTCGTGCCCGGAGCCGGCGAAGCGGGCGTTGCCGACTTGGCGGCCATGATTTTCAGCAGTTCTTCATCGCGCAGTTTGKACCACGGCKAGTCGGGAGATCCCTGCAGCGAAGCTTCGGGGCTGTCGGTCTGGGTCCACCACTTTGCCTCAAAGACCCGGCCCTCGAAGAGCACGCGGTCGCCCTTGCGGTAGACCGTGCTGGGCTGCCACGCCGGTGCCGTGCCGGCCGGTGCCGTGAGCTGGGGCGTGGGCTTGTCTCCGGCCAGGACCGGACCGATGATGCGCCACGGGGTCGCTGTGCCCTGGAGTACGGGATCGTCCGGGGTGTCGGCGCGCGTCCACCACTTGGCCTCGTACACGTTGGAATGCCACACGATCCGCTCGCCGGCGTTGTACGCGGCGTTCTCGGACCACACGGGGTACGGGCTGGTGGAGGGGTTATCGCTGACGGCAGGGACCGGCGTCGGCTGATCGGCGCTGGCCGGCGCGGCCGACGGGCTCGCCATCACCCCGGCGCCGAGGATCGTGGCGAACGATGAGCCGCCCTGGTCCACCCCGCTGCAGCCGTCGGAGACCTTCGTGACGTCGGGGAAGTTCTGGCTGCAGGTACGGTCTCGGTTCAGCGACCACATCGACAGGCGGCCGATGCCCTGTGCACTTGCGTAGGCGCTAAGATCCTGCGCGTCCTTGAGCGTGAAAATTTCGCCGGCGACGTCGTTCTGGCCGATCATCGGCGTCAGGCCGACCTTCCGCCACACCGTTTCGCTGCCGAGTTCACTGCCGGCTGCCCGGTACAGGCCCGTCAGTTGGCGGTGGGTGGCTTCCGCGGCGGACACCGCGTTCTCGTACATTGAACGGCCCGGCAGCTTGCTCCCGCCGTAGTCCATGGTCATCGCGTTGACCCCGGCGAGGTCGACGCCTGCGGTGATCATGTGCTTCACGGCGTCGCTGCCCGCGGTTGTGAGGCCGTTGGGATCCGCCGGCAACGTCAGCCACACGCTGAGTCCCTTGCCGTCGCGCTGGCGGTCGTGCTGGAGCGCCGCGATGGCCGTCGCACGCCGCTCAAGGGCCGCGGGGTCGGACAGGGCTTGGCCCTCGACGTCCAGATCGATGCTGCTGACGTTGTAGCGGTCKACGACGCTCCGGTAGGCCGACGTCAGCTTCGCGGAATCGGTGCAGGCGACGGCGAGTTCCTGGTTGGTCAGTMCGCCGAAGGAAACGGCCACGCTCCCGCCGAGTTGCTGAAGCCGTGCCACGCGCCGGTCCAGGTCCAGCGAGTTCGCTGCCTCGGCGAGGGAGTAGGCGGCGCCCCACGACGGCGTGCACGGATCCTTGGGATCAGCGACCACGAAGGACAGCACGACCTTTTCGGCTTCCTTGGACGCCGGGGCCTCGAAGGCGTACCGCGGCGTTGCCGTGACGTCGACATACCCCGAAAAGACGGACGGGATGCTCTCAGCCGCCCGGACATCMTGGAAATTGCCCCACGCGGCGACGCCGCCGGCGGCGACTGCCGCTACGGCGGTGATGAGTACGCCCAGCCGGACCAGCGACAGCTTGCGGCCTGGGAATCGTTCGGACACAGGGCCCCCCTTGTGTGTCTTGCATGGAGCAGCCGGGCATGCGCCGGCCGCCGGTATCAGCGCGCGCATTTGCCGGAGTGTCTGATGTCCGGMAAGCGTCTGACCTTGCATTATCATAAGGGCACTCACCGGAACATTCCGGTGCGGCGTGCGGGTTTTGCCGTAGGCGCGCGCCAATATGCCGACTTTGCAGTCTTATGGGGACTAATGCCAGATCAGCTTGTCTTGCCGCGCGTAGAAGCGGAAAGCGTGACTTCCGAACAAAAAGGTGCGGTCCGGCGCCGTCAATGGGGGGCTGAGCGGCGTTCCGAGCCGCTCTCAATTGTTCATCCGAGGCCGTCCAGGCGCAAAATAATCCTGGGCCGGCTAGGAATTCTCACCACATTGGCTGCCTGGATTACCTACGTCATTTCCACCATTTTGAAAGAGCTCGCGGACAACCCGAATGCAGGCTTCAGGTTTCAGTTTGAGACGATTTCCTATCTTGTCGTCGTAACATTCCTGACGTTTTCGGCCCTCATGTATCTTCTGGCCCGGCAAGGGGCCCTTTATCGTTTCCGCGATCATTCCAGGGTGCCCCGCGGCGAACTGGACCGCCACTTTGCCGAATACTCCGAGGGCATCACGGTGCTGGTGCCCTCCTATGCCGAAGAACCCCAGGTGGTGCGCGCCACGCTGTGGTCCGCCGCCCTGCAGGAGTTCCCGGACCTCAAAGTGGTGCTGCTCCTCGATGACCCGCCGCACCCCGCGGACCCCGGCGATCGCACCCGGCTGGACACGACCCGCGCGCTGACTGCGGAAATCACCGCCGCACTCAGCGCCCCGGCCGCCCGCGTCAACACGGCCCTGGCCGAATACCGACGTCGGCAAAAGACGCCCGCGGGCGGCGAGGGGCGCGAACTGGAGTTGCTGGTCTCCGAATACGAGGCAGCCGCCGAATGGCTTGAAGCKATGGCTTCGGCCGAAAAAGTTGAAGACCACGTCGACGAGTTCTTTGTCGACCTCGTCCTCATGGGCCTGGCCCGCGAACTGAGGCTCGTGCTCCTGGGCCTGAACGCCGCGTCAGTACAGCAGGCATCGCTGCCGCTGTCCCGTATCGAAGAGCTGTACCTCCGGCTGACCTGGATCTTCAACGTCTCCACCGAGACGTTCGAACGCAAGAAGTACGCGAGCCTTTCCCATGAGGCCAACAAGGCCATGAACCTCAACGCCTACATTTCGCTCATGGGCCACACCTGGAACAAGGAGACCACCGCCGACGGTGTGGTGCTCCGGAAGGTGGCCGCCGACGTCGCCCCTGACGAGCAGGGCCACGTCATGGCAGTCCGTGACACCACCTACGTGTTGACGCTCGACGCCGACTCCCTGCTTCTGCGCGACTACTGCCTCCGCCTGGTCTACTTCCTGGAATCGGCCGGCAACGAGCGCGTGGCCGTGACGCAGACGCCCTACTCTTCCTTCCGCGGCGCCCCCACCCGCATCGAGCGGGTTGCGGGAGCCACCACCGACCTCCAGCACATCCTGCACCAGGGCATGAGCTATTACGGTGCGACGTTCTGGGTAGGGGCGAACGCCGTCATCCGCAAGCGCGCACTCGAGGACATCGTGGAGGTGGAAACCAGCGGGGCCTTCGAGATCCGGACCTACATCCAGGACCGCACCGTCATCGAAGACACCGAATCCAGCATCGACCTCGGCCAGCACGGCTGGACCCTGGTGAACTACCCGGAACGGCTCAGTTACAGCGCCACACCTCCCGACTTCGGCTCGCTCGTGGTCCAGCGCCGCCGCTGGGCCAACGGCGGCTTGCTGATCCTGCCCAAGCTGTGGGCCCAGCTCCTCCAGCACCGGTCCGACCGCCGGAAGATCCTGTTCCGGGAGGTGCTGCTCCGGGTGAACTACATGGCCTCCATCGCCTGGGCGAGCTTCGGCCTGGTGTTCCTCCTGGCGTATCCGTATGACAGCCGGCTGCTGAGTCCGATCGTGTTCCTCGCGGCCCTGCCCTACTTTCTGGCCATGGGCAGCGACCTGCGCKACTGCGGGCACCGGTTCAGTGACATCTTCCGGATTTACGGCTTCAACCTCGTCCTGCTGCCGGTGAACCTGGCGGGCGTGCTGAAATCGTTGCAGCAGGCCGTCACCKGCGACAAGATTCCATTCGCCCGCACCCCGAAGGTCAAGGACCGCACCGCGGCCCCGGCCATCTACGTCCTGACGCCGTACGCGATTGTGGCGTTCTCGCTGCTGACCGTGTGGCGGGACGCCCAAGTGGGTAACTGGGGCAACGTGGCATTCGCCTCGCTGAACGCCATCCTGGCCGCAGGCGCCATMCGCGCCTACATCGGCGTCTTCAACTCCGCGGTGGATGTTTTCCTCGGGAWGGTTAACTGGCTTTATGTCAGTCCCCGCCCCAAGAAGGTGAAGGAGAGCCMCGTKATTGCCAAAACAGCCGAGGAAGTCGACTGGGAAACAATTCTTTATCACGGCGACCGCCGGCTGAACCGGGACCTCCGGGGTTCCGCGGACCGCMGCCGTCGAATTGCGGTCCGATGACGGTCGAGGCCCTGGCCGGCCACGGCGAGCGGCTCCCGGATGATGAACMCGGCGCCGCCCAGGGTGCGGCGGTGACGGCCGAAGCTGCGGTGCCTTCGGAGACGGCGGTGGCGGCCGGCTCGCCTGCCGCGGGCAGCGAAGCGGCCCCGATGCCGGAGACGCCTGCCGCGCTGGAGACAGCGGCGGCCCTCACGGCGGCCGCCGCGATGGCGACGGCCGCGACGCTTGCCGCACCCCCGGCGCCGKAAGTGCCGGCGTCGGACGGGCCTTCCKCGGACGCCGATGCCGCCCGGGACCCGGACGGGGACGCGGCCCGCGCCATAGGCGTGCGGATGATCGACGGCGCCATCATCGAGGTCCTGTTGCCCCCCAATCAGGAAATCGAGGGGCCCGAAGCGCGCATTGCCGGTGAGACCGTCCGTGCCCTCGCCGCGGGCCGGCGGATGCCGGTGCTCCTGGTGATTACCGGCGTCGTTGGTGTCAGTGTCGAGGCCCGCCAGGTCTACACGGGATCCATCGCGGCGACGGCGTTCGCCCTGGTGGGCGAGAGCCCGGTGGACCGGGTCATTGCCCACTACCTCCTGCGGTCCAGGAGCGAAACGATTCCGGCGCAGTTCTTCAGCTCCRAGTCCGCGGCCGTCGAATGGCTAAGGCAGTACGTCCGTGACGAGTGAAGCGCCGKACCCCAGGCTGCATGCCCTCGTGGAGGGCATCGTACGCATCGCCGKCGGCGATCTGAGCACCAGGATCCCGCACTCAGGGGCCCGGGACGACGTCGCCGCCGTCATTGCCGGCATCAACCTGATGGCTGATGACCTGCAGACCATTTACCAGGAGCTGGAGGAGCGCGTCGAAAGCCGCACGGCCATGCTGCGTGAGGCCCAGGTCGAGCTMGAACGCATGGCCCTGACCGACCCCCTCACGCAACTTGCCAACCGCACAGCACTCAACGCGGTTCTGAGCCATGCCCTGGCCGAGTCCTCGCGGGGCGAGATGCCCCCGGCGCTCCTGATTCTTGATCTCGACTCGTTCAAGGGCATTAACGACACCCTGGGGCACAGCGCCGGCGACGACGTCCTGCGGGTKATCGCGCGGCKGCTGCAGGGGGCCGTCCGCGAGACGGACACCGTGGCCCGCCTCGGGGGCGATGAATTCGCGGTCATGCTGCCCAAGTCCAATCTGGTCCGCGCCCGCCGGGTGGCGAACAGGATCCTCGCCGCGCTCAACGAGAGCCTCGATGTCGGGGACCTGAGAATTACATGCGGAACGAGCATCGGCCTGCGGATCGCGGAGCCAGGACAGTCTGTTGATGACCTTGTGATGGAAGCCGATACGGCCATGTACGCCGCCAAGGCCCAGCCGCACAGCAGCATMAAAGTGTTCGAACCGGCCCTGCTGTACGCRCGCCGGCTGCAGAGCGTCATGATCACGGAAATGCGCGAAGCGATCAGGGAAGACCAGCTGACCCTGCACTACCAGCCGGTGGTAGACCTCGCCACGGGCAGGATCGAAGGCGTGGAGGCGCTGGTCCGGTGGAACCACCCCGAACGCGGCCTGCTCATGCCGGACAGTTTCATTCCGCTGGCCGAGGAAACCGGCATGATCGTGGACGTGGGCCACTGGGTGCTGCGCAATTCCGTGCGTCAATTGCGGCAATGGCAGCAGGAACAGCAGGTGGACAGCACCTTCAACGTCCGCGTCAACATTTCCACCACCGAACTGCAGAACCTCGAACTGATCGAACATGTCCGGGACATCCTGCGGGAGACCGGGGTGGATGCGTCAAACCTGATTGTGGAGCTGACCGAGTCCATGGCCGTCAACGGCGGGGATGTGGACCAGTATTCGCTCAACGGTCTCCGGCGACTCGGCGTGCAGCTTGAGATCGATGACTTCGGAACCGGCTATTCCTCCATCAGCTACCTGCGCAAGCTGCCCGTCAACGTCGTCAAGATCGACCGGAGCCTGATCAGCGGCCTGGGCGACGACGAGCAGCAGCGGGACTTCGTGGCCGCGGTGCTTCATCTGATCCACGCCTGCGGCCACAAAGCTCTGGCCGAGGGCATAGAGACGGCGGAACAGGCCGAGATCCTGCGCGAGATGGGCTGCGGCAGCGGCCAGGGCTACTACTTCGGCCGGCCCGCGCCGGCCGCGGATATTGCGGCGTTGATGAGCCGGCGGACGTAGGGGTTTGGGTCCGGGTTCAGGTGGCTACTGCGCGAGCTAGGCCGAAAAGTTAAACAGAGACGGCG